>CAYVFK010000090.1:0-7405 GCA_964450925.1 uncultured Hyphomicrobiaceae bacterium
GATTTTCCTCCAGATCACCCTGCTCGCGTTGCCCAACCTCGTGACCTTGGTTGCGCCTATCGCGCTGCTGATCTCCACGGTCCACATACTCAGCCGCCTGCATAACGACAGCGGCATCATAATCGTGACGGCGGCAGGTGCGACGATCTGGCGAATGATGCGGCCATTCCTGCTGCTGGCCGCGCTCCTTTCGGCTTTCTTGCTGATCGCGAACGCTTATCTCAGCCCGTATAGCCTGCGCATGTTGCGCGACTACGTGACCGAGGTGCGTACCGACCTGATTTCGCAAGTCATTCAGCCCGGCAATTTTGTCAGTCCGGAGAAAGGCCTGACCTTTCATATCCGCGACCGCGAGGTGGACGGCACATTGCGCGGCTTGATGGTCAACGACTCCCGTGCGGAAGACCAGACGCTGACCTATTTGGCGGATCGCGGCCGGGTCATGGAACAGAACGGCCAGCCCTTCTTGGTTATGCGCGAGGGGCACATCCACCGGGTCAATGCCGGGCGCGACGAGATCCAGGTCATCGCCTTCGACAGCTATATCTTCGACATCTCCGAGATGGGGCCGACACGCGGCAAGCGCAGCTACAAAGCGAAAGAGCGTATGTTGCCCGCGCTGTTGACCAAGCAAGGGGACCATGATTGGCGCTTTGACAAAGATACTGGACGATTTCGCGCCGAGTTGCATGACCGGCTGTCGAATCCGCTTTATCCTTTCGCGTTTGTGCTGATCGCCGTGGCCATGCTCGGCTATGCGCGCACCACGCGGCAGGGGCCGGGGCAAGTCGTGGCGCTGACCTTCGTGACCTGCGTGAGCATTCGCGCCTGCGGACTTGCGGCCACAAATCTCGCGGTTAACGAGCCGTGGGCGGTGGGGCTGATGTATGCGATTCCGATTTGCGCGATGACCGGTGGGCTGATCCTCGCCAAGCGCAATATGCGCCCGCGCCAGGCGGGCAGCTTCGATGCAGGCCTGCCGGAGTGGCTTCGCGTCCTGCCCCAGCGCCTGCGCGACCTGCGCATCGCCGGCAGCACGGCCCCGGAACGTTAAAGCGCGGGAGGCGCCTCGATGGGTACGCTCGGACGCTACATGGCGAAGCGGTTTATCGTCTCGATACTTGGCGTTTTCTCGCTCTGTCTTGCGCTGATCTTCTTTATCGACTTTTTGGAGTTGTTGCGCGAAGGCAGCGAGCGCGAAGGCGTGTCAATGGCTGGCTTGGTTCTGATCGCGCTGTTGCGCGTGCCGAAATTCGCCGAACTCACGCTGCCGTTTGCGGTGCTGATCGGCTCGATCGCGGCTTTCATGGCGCTGAGCCGCACATCAGAACTGACGGTGGTGCGCGCAGCGGGCATATCGGCATGGCAGTTCCTGTTGCCAGGCCTGAGCGTGGCCGTCGCGCTCGGGGTCCTCTCCACCGCGGCCTACAACCCGCTCGCGGCGTGGTCGAAATCATCGGCTGATCGCCTTATGGGCCAGGTGCTGGGCGAAGAACAAGAGAAGCTGCTACGCGAAAATCGGCCTGCGTGGCTCCGCCAGAACGGCGCAGATGGTCCGTCGATCATCTATGCCGGAAATGTTGCTGATCAGGGGTTGACGCTCAGTGCAATCACGGTGTTGCAGTTTGACCGCAACCGCAAATTTCTTGAACGCGTGGAGGCGGATGCGGCGCGCTTGCGTGATGGGTATTGGGTCTTCGAAAACGCCCGGGTCACAAGTGAAAATGGCGGGACGCGCACTTATGGCGTTTATTTGTTAAGCACTCACCTCGAACGGCAACACGTGATGAACAGTATCACTTCGGAGAAAGGAGTTTCATTCTGGGAGCTGCCTAAATTTATCGAGTTCGCCGAACGAGCGGGGCTCGATGCGGAGCGATATGAACTTGAGTTTCAGCAGCTACTGACGCGCCCAATACTTCTGGCCACGATGGTGCTGATCGCTGCCACATGCTCCCTTCGAGCCTTCCGTTTTGGCGGAGTACAGACTATGGTCATAGCCGGCTTGAGCGCGGGGTTCGCCTTCTTCGTTTTCTCCGAACTTTCGCGCAAGGTGGGGGTGTCTGGGCTGGTATCGCCAACGGTCGCCGCGTGGGCGCCAGTCCTCGTTGCGTGCTTTCTTGCGGTAACGATTTTGCTTCATCAGGAGGACGGCTGAGGAATGCGGAAGTGCTCTGCCGGGCGCATGTCTCAACCCATCAGCATGGTGTTTTCCACGCTCGCTCTCGTTTTGATCGCGTTTATCGCAGCGCCAGCTTCGGCGCGCGCGCAGGAGACGTTGATCGAACGCTCGTTTGGCGAGGTGGAGAGCCAGCAGCCGTTGCTCTTGCAGGCAGACAATTTGATTTATGACCGGAAGAATGATCGGGTCATCGCTGAGGGCAATGTCGAGGTCTACTACAACAATTACAGCCTTGTTGCCGACGAGCTGATCTACAATCAGACAGCTGGCACGCTCGAAGCAGTCGGGAATGTGCGCATCAAGGAGCCCGACGGGGCTGTGGTGAAAGCCGACCGGATCAACCTGACAGAGGATTTCAAGGACGGCTTCGTTCGTTCGCTGCGTATCGTAACGGCTGATGAAGAACGGATTGCCGCGCGCCGGGCGTACCGTGAAGCTGGCGAGACAACCGTGTTCGAGCAGGGAGCCTACACGCCCTGCAAGACCTGCAAGGAACCCTCAGCGCGCGGCCCGCTTTGGCAAATCCGCGCGCGCAAGATCATCCATGACAGGTCGGAAGGCAACATCTACTACGAAGACGCAACTCTTGAGTTCCTCGGCCTCCCAATCGCCTACATCCCATACTTCTACCATCCTGATCCGACCGTAAAGCGTCGCTCCGGCTTTCTGACGCCGTCGGTGCTGGTATCCGACGACCTGGGCTTTGCATATGAACAGCCCTACTATTTCGACATCGCGCCGAATAAGGATTTGACGCTTGCGCCGGTGGTAACCACCGACGCCGGTATGCTGGTGAAGGCCGACTGGCGTCATCGGCTTGAGTCCGGGCAATACCGCGTGTTCGTTGCAGGCGCTTACAATGACGATCCGCCCGCAGATGCGCCGACCGATAGCGATTTTCGTGGGACGATAGAAACCCAAGGGCTTTTCCGGCTTGGCAGCTTCTGGAACTGGGGCTGGGACATCACCGCTGAGTCTGATGACACGTTTCGCCGGTTCTATAAGATCGACAACAAGACGGAGACCGAACGCACGTCAGAGATCTTTCTGATTGGGCAGAGCGAGCGTAGCTATTTCAGCGCCCGCGCCTACAATTTCGGAACATTGACGGCACAGGATGATGCCGAGGACTTTAATGATCGGGACACCGTCGTTCACCCGGTCGTCGACTACAACTTCATCGCTGAAGATCCGGTACTGGGCGGCGAACTCGCGTGGGATACGAATGTGGTGTCGCTCACACGCGATGACGGGCCAGAGTCGCACCGCATTGTCAGCGAGATATCCTGGCGGCGCACGCTCACCGACCAGCTTGGTCAGCGCGTAACGCCGTTCGCGCAGGCGCGCGCCGATATTTACGATTTCTCAAGTTATAAGTTTATCGACGAGAACGAGAACACCATCACCCGGCCCAGCGACACCTTTACCCGGCAGCTCGTGACCGGAGGCGCGGATTACCGCTTGCCACTGGTCAGGCATTCGGCTTGGGGGTCACAGGTTATTGAGCCGGTCGCGCAGGTCATATTCCGCGCTGACAATGAAGACGGCACGCCGCCGCCCAACGAGGACGCGCAGAGCCTCGTCTTCGACGATACGCTGCTGTTCGATATCGACAAGTTCTCCGGGTACGACAGGCTGGAGACCGGAACCCGCGCCAACTATGGGATTCAGTACACGCTGCAGTCCAACTACGGCTTCAACATGCGCGCTGTCTTCGGCCAGAGTTACCAGATCGCCGGAACCAATAATTTCGATGCAGGCAGCGGGCTGGAGGATGATCAATCAGACTACGTAGCCGGCGCATATTTTGATGTCCCCAGCATGTTCCGCCTCGTCGCTCAGGCCCGCTTCGACGAGGACACCCTTGACGTGCGTCGACTTGACTTGACCGGGGCGGGCCAGTACGGCCCGATGAGTGGCTCGGTAAATTATGTGATGGCCAACTCGCAGCCAGGGCTGGGCGTGTTTGATGACCGCGAAGAGCTTCTGGGCTCGGCCGCCCTGCAGGTGACCGATCTTTGGTCGGTCTTCGGCAGCATGCGCTACAACTTCGAAATCGACGAGGCGCTCGAACAAAGCGTCGGCGTCAAATATACTTGTGACTGCTTCATGATGTCCGTGACATATACGCGATCGGAGATTGAGGACCGTGACATTCAACCGGAGGAGACACTCCTCGTCGGCTTTGAGTTTAAGAACCTCGGCGGCGCAGATGTACAAACCGACGTTACTGGCGGCTTCACGGCCACAGACGGCGGTAACTAAGCGCAGCGGTCTTTCGAAAAGCGGCTGCTGCACGTGAGCGTATCTGGTCATAGTGTTTTTCAAGGCTTGCACACGACGGGCGTTGCGTTCAGGTTGCTGGGCGTGCGTAAAGCCATCCGAACGACTGGAGCGCAGCAAATGACGCTTGCAAAGACACTCCTGACACTGCTCGCCGCGATGACCATCGTGCTTTGGTCGAGCGCGCAGGCGGCGAATCTCAGCTACGTTGTGAAGGTCAACGGCGAGCCAATCACGTCTTACGATGTCTCCCAACGTCAGAAGTTCCTTGGCCTCACCAGCGGCGAGGTGGGTAGGCGAATGCGCGCCATGCTCGACTCGGATGAAACGAAGCAGAAATTTCAAGAGTTTATGCAAGAGAGACGTCCAGAGTCACGCGCCGAGGCGCAGCAGCTTCAGCAGGAGTTCGTGAACACTCTGCAGCAGCAGGTCATGGCGGACATCAACCGCAGGTCGCGCGACGAAGCGATCGAGCAGCTCATCGACGAGCGGCTGATGTTACAGGAAGCCAAACGCCGCGAGGTGAGCGTCAGCGATTCGGAAGTCGAAGAGCAGTTGTCACAGATGGCCAGCTCAAACAACCCGGACCGCACCGTTGAAGAGTTTCTGGCACAGTTCAAGAAGCAGGGTGTTGACCCAGAGACCATGCGTGAAAACGTCCGCGCCAAAATCGCCTGGCGTGACACCATTCGCAAGCTATACGGCTTTCGTATCGCTTCTCTGGTCGGCTCTAGCGATGACGCGACGTCAACCCCCGCGGTTGATGCACGCGAGACGGTCATGAATGTGCGCCGGGTGCGTCTGGCGGCTAGCGGTGGCGAAGGCGCGCTTGCCCGCGCTTATGTCCAAGGTGAGTCGATCCGCAAGCAGTTTTCTTCGTGCAGCGACCTGGCTGGTCTCGCCGAGCGATCGGGCGGCGCGGCAATCGAGCGCCACGACGGTAAGAAAGCCGCATTCTTCCCCCGCGATGCGCGCCCGCTGCTGCTGCAAGCTAGCGCAGGGCAAATGCTTCCGCCGATTGTAACGCCCGACGGCGTTGACTTGTATGCGCTGTGCGCTAAGAACTCCCCAGAGGCCGAAAGCCAGGACGATGACACGTCCACATCACGTGCACAAAGACGGCAGCAAGAATTTCAGATTTACGCGCGCCGTCACCTGAAAGACCTGCGGCAGGACGCGCTTATCGAGCGGCGCTAATCGGTTCCAGCGCTCTCGGCTAAAGCGCGGCCACACTCAGATTGGTTGCCGAGAGATGGCTGACTCCAGAGATACTGCCTCGACCCCGCCGCTTGCACTGACGATGGGCGATCCGGCTGGGATCGGGCCCGAGATCGCGCTCAAGGCTTGGGCCATGCGGCGTGAGGCGAACATCCCAACCTTTGCGTTGATCGCCGACCCCTCCCTGATCGGGCAACGCGCCGAGGAACTGGACTTCGGCGTGCCCATCCGCGAGGTAACCGCGATCGCTCATGCCACAGAAACCTTTTCGCAAGCCCTCCCGGTGATGCGCCCGCCCAAGCCGGTCATCGTCTTCGAGGCCGGGCAACCCGATCCGGACAATGCCCCGAGTGTGATTTCCGCGATCGAGATGGGCGTCGACCTCGTGCTCGCTGGCCAGGCGTCTGCCGTGGTCACCAATCCGATGTCGAAAGCTATCGTGGCCGCAGCCGGTTTCGGCTTTCGTGGCCACACGGACCATCTTGGCGCGCTTGCCCAGCGCCACGGCCTTAATGCGTCGCCAGTAATGATGCTATGCGGCGGCGGTCTGCGCACCGTACCGGTCACCGTACACATGTCGCTGCGCGAGGTTCCCGTTGCGCTCACCGCGGAACGGATCATCGAGACGGCCATCATCACATACCGCGCGCTGATCGCGGATTTCGGCATCCGCCAGCCGCGTCTCGCGCTTACCGGGCTAAATCCGCATGCCGGCGAGGATGGCACGATGGGCACGGAAGAGCGCGACATCATCGATCCGGCCATTGCCGAACTGGCCGCCCAGGGCATCCACACGATCGGGCCGCTGCCCGCTGACACAGCCTTCCACGCCGAAGCGCGCCAGCAATACGACGCGATCCTCGCCATGTATCATGATCAAGCGTTGATTCCGGTCAAGACACTGGCTTTCGACGAGGGCGTGAACGTGACACTCGGCTTGCCGTTCGTGCGCACCTCGCCGGACCATGGCACCGCGTTCGGCATTGCCGGGACTGGGCGGGCGCGCCCGAATAGTTTGATCGCTGCGCTGAAACTGGCGACGGAAATCGCCGTCACCCGCCGGGCCCTCAGAGAGGCTCACGCGTGAGCACGCCCGATGGGCTGCCGCCGCTGCGCGATGTGATTGGCGAAATTGGTCTGACCGCGCGCAAGAGCCTTAGTCAGAATTTTATCCTCGATCTGAATCTGACGCGGCGAATCGCGCGTGCAGCTGGGCCGCTCGCGGGCGTCACGGTGCTCGAAATCGGGCCAGGTCCAGGCGGGCTCACGCGTGCCCTGCTGCTCGAAGGTGCGGAAAAGGTGGTCGCGATTGAGCGCGACGCCCGCTGCCGCCCAGCTTTGGAGGCCATCGCAGCGCGTTATCCTGGCCGATTGGACCTTATTCAGGGCGACGCACTGAGCATTGATCAGGCCGCAGTTGTGCGCGATGCCCCCGGGGCCGTCAAGGTGGTGGCCAATCTGCCCTACGCCGTGGCGACTCCGCTGCTGGTGGGTTGGCTGTCCGTCGATCCATGGCCGCCCTGGTACGAGTTGCTGTGTTTGATGTTTCAGCGTGAAGTGGCCGAGCGGCTGGTAGCCCCGCCCGGCAACAAGGTCTACGGGCGGCTGTCCGTATTGGCGCAATGGCGATGTGAGACGCGGTTGGCGTTGAGCTTGCCCCCGGCCGCTTTCACGCCACCGCCAAAAGTTTCTTCTGCCGTGGTGACGCTGCGCCCGCGGGCG
>CAYVFK010000091.1:0-2440 GCA_964450925.1 uncultured Hyphomicrobiaceae bacterium
TGGATCATGTTGTGCTCCTCTCACTCCCGCCAACAAAGCGGGTAAGACGTTACACGGGGATGGATGGCGCTGGGCGCGCGCGATGTCAACCGGAGACCGGCACTTGCGACGAAAAAAGCCCGCCATTTGGCGGGCTGAGAAGTTAAGAGTGAGAGCGAGACGAAGGTTGGACGCGACCACAAAGGGCCGCGCCTGAGAGAATGCATCAGTATCCGTAGTAATGGTGACGCCGATAATACCGCTTACGGTAATAGGGACGGTGATAGCGGCGGTAATGCCGGCGGTAATAACGGCGCTTACGATAATATGGCCGGGCACGACGATGGTAATAATTGTATTTGTGACGGTAATAACGTCGATGATGGTAGGCATCCTTGACCGTCTCGGCAGCCATGGCGTCGACAACACCCGCCGCAGGGGCCAGCGCTGTGGCCGCTGGTGCAGCGGAAGCCGGGGCGGCGAACCAACTTGCCGCGACGGCGAGTGCCAATGCGATGGAAGCTAAGAAACCGTAACGCATATCCTGCTCCTTCTCCCGCGCGCGGGACGCGTGCGGTTGTCGGACCTCTCCTCGGTATTCTATTAAATGGGAACGCAGGCCGACCGGTTCACCGCCGCCTTGACAAAAAACCGAACACGAACATGTGAAGATCACGCTGAACTGCTCTCATGCTCGGCCTCGTGTCGAGCGCTCGCTTCCATTTCGCGACGCGTCCAGCGGCCGTAGCGCCACGGCGCGAATGGGTGGCGCTCGCCACGCAAATCGGGCACCGGGTCGAAGCCGTCCGTGCCCCAGGGGTGGCAGCGCAGAAGCCGGGACAGCGTGAGCCAGCCGCCTTTCCATGCGCCGTTCTTGTCGATCGCTTCGAGTGCATACTGCGAACAGGTCGGCAGATGCCGGCAGCGCGGCCCGATCAGCGGCGAAATCACATAACGGTAGAAGTGGATTGGCAGCTTCAAGCCGGCGCGGGCCGCACGCCCCAGCCGCCCGGAGCGCTTAATAGGGCGTACCGTCATTGCGCGTGAACACCCACTTGCCATCGACCTTGTGCGCCTTCATTTCCACGTCCGGATAAAAAGCCCGCTCATCTGGCGTGCGGGTTCCGATCTCCAGATAAACCATCGGCTCATCGGTATCGTTCGCGAGCCGGTGTGCATTCGACTCGCCCGCCGGGAAGCCTGCGAACATGCCCGGACCAAGCGTTTCCTCTCCGTCTTCGGTGACAAGCGTTGCTTCTCCGGAAATGATGTAGACGAACTCATCCTCTTTTTCGTGCCAATGGCGCTGCGAGGACCACGCGCCCGGCTCAAGCACCACCAGATTCACGCCGAACTGGCTGAGACCGACGATATCGCCCAGCCGCCTCTTGAGCCGGCCTTGGAGCTGCTCGCGAAAAGGATGCGGATAGATCGACCCGCGCCGTGCACCCACCTGCCGGCTGTCAGCCACCTTGGCCATGTCCGATTACCTTCCCCGGCTAACTTCCAGCCGTCGCAGTGGACGTGTCGGCCGCGCCGCCTTCATATTGGCTAATCGCCTGTTCCAGCGCGTCGAACACCAGAAGCGTCGAGGCGTGGCGCGCGCGATAGTCCCGCACCGGCTCCAGCAGCGCCAGATCGGCCCAGCGCCCGCCAGGCGGGGCGCCGCCGACCTTCAGCATGCCACGCATCTGCGCAGCGACTTCGCGGAACTCGTCCGTAGGTGTACCAACGATCTCCCGCGCGACAACCGACGCAGTCGCCTGGCCGAGTAGACAAGCCTTCACCTGCTGCCCGAAATCGGCAATCCGCCCGCCCTCGAATGATACATCTACCGCCACTGTCGACCCGCACAGTTTGGAGTGCGCCGAAGCGCTGGCATCGGGGGCGGACAATCGTTGCGTCCGGCTGATCGCCGCTGCCAGCGCAAGCAGTTTGTCGGCGTAAATGTCCTCAAGATCGGTCATTCTGCCTTCCGGCCTTCAGATAACTTGGCTCGTGATTCATCCCAGCGGGCAGCTTGTTCGTACTGGCTCTGATCGCGCATACTTCACGCGCTCTAGTCCGTGCCTTATATCCTGGTGAGATGGCCTCTTCTTTCATCCTGACATCAAGAATGGGAACGCTGGGATCAGCATGTCAAGGTGCGCGGGAGCCGCAGGGCACCGTGCCGGCCGATCTCTCAACGAACCAACAGCCAAGAAGCTGAGCTTTGGATAGACAAATATGAAACACTCGTTGAACACCCCCACCGCCGATATCGAGCCTCCGAAGCACAATAACGGCGTAGGCGGCGTCGAGGCGGAAAATGGCCTGGAGCCTGGTCCGACCCGCGAAGAAGCGAAGGCTGCCGTGCGCACGCTGATCCAGTGGGCCGGCGATGATCCGACCCGCGAGGGATTGGTCGATACGCCGCGACGGGTGGTGGACGCCTACCGCGAGTTTTTTGCCGGCTACGCGG
>CAYVFK010000091.1:2540-7390 GCA_964450925.1 uncultured Hyphomicrobiaceae bacterium
CATCAGTGCATGACAACGCGCGGCATCCATAAAACCGATGTCTCGACTATCACGACGCGCTTCACGGGCGTCTTCAAAGATGATGCCGATTATCGCGACCGCTTCCTGAACATGGTCCACGGCCGACGGCCGAATGTGGGGTGAGGCTTAGTCGTCAGCATTGAATTTTCCTGCCCTTAGAACCCGCTGCTCGCGCCAATCCGGCTGCGTTAGAAGGTCGCGGAATGCTGTCGGATAGAAATCCGCGCGGGCAATATCGGCAAGCGGCAGGCGGTGCATGGACAGCGCGTCCTCGCCCGCACGCAGCGGCCCGTCGGGTGTAACGACGAAGACATGTTCGATGCAGTGGTAAAGGCCGATGTAGGTGTCGAACAGGTTCTCGATCGCCAGCAGGTAGTCGGCGCTGGCCGGCCCGACGCAGAGTTCCTCATGCAGCTCACGCGTCAGCGCGTCCAGCATCGTTTCGCCATGCTCGATGCCGCCGCCGGGCATGTGCAACTTTCCCGGTGCGCTCAGGTTCTCAACCGCGATGATATCCGCGCCGTCCAGCACAAGCCCGCGCACCGAGACGCGCGGCAGCCGTATGCCGAACTGCCAGTCGGGCATGTCGCCAACAGAAGCAGGCGCCCCGTTCCGGTCGTGATCGCTCACAGCAGCAAGCTCCAGAGCATGGCGAGAGGCAGCGGCGAGACTACTCCGCGGCCGCCGCGTCCGTCAG
Organism: uncultured Hyphomicrobiaceae bacterium; assembly: GCA_964450925.1. Taxonomy (GTDB): domain Bacteria; phylum Pseudomonadota; class Alphaproteobacteria; order Rhizobiales; family Rhodomicrobiaceae; genus Dichotomicrobium. Next base: position 3,259 of record CAYVFK010000091.1, read on the forward strand.
CGCGTCGAGCACATCCGCCATCTTTTCAAGGCGCGCCATCTGATCGGAGATGCCGTACTGGACGGCGAAGACCTGCGGCGACCAGTAGCCGATCCAGACCGTACCGTTTTCTTGCCAGGCGGCGATGCGCAGCGGCAGGGAGAGCGCCGTGCGCCGGTCAGCCTGCATCAGCGCCGTACCGACATTTGGGTTGCCGATCACCAGAAGCTGCGTCGCGGGCAGATCGAGCCCCGCCGATTCCGCGCCAGCAGCGTGGTCAACCCGGCTGAAGACGTTAAGGCCCCGATCCTCGGCGGCCTTCGCCAGACGGTCCATCGTCTCGGCGACGCTGTGCGCGCTCTGTTTGACGATGAGGCTGTCCTGCGCCTGCGCGGCCCCGGTCAGCATTGCAACCCCAATGACAAGTGCCGTTAACGCGCGCATGATTATGTTCAACCCGCTCATGGCGTCTCCTGTTTTGAAGTCTGCGGCGGCTCCTTGGCCCGCGCTATTCCGCCGGCACTTTCTCAGCCGGGGTGCGCACGGTGTCTTGAGCGACCGGGGAGACTGGTTTCTTCGCTCGCCAAATGAAATAAATGTTGCGGGAATAGATCAACAGCCCCGTGCCCTGTCCAAGGATGAACACCGGATCGACCCGGTAAATCGCGTAGACGAACAGCATTAGCCCGCCCGCGAAGCTATAATACCAGAAAACCTCTGGCATGACGCTCTTGCGCGCGCGCTCGCTGGCGATCCACTGCATCAGGAAGCGCATGGAGAACATGGCTTGCGCCATGAAGCCGACGGCGAGCCAGCTCATTTCGAGCCATGAGATATTCGCCCACCAGCCAGCGGCCTGGTTCATGTCCATTTTGTGTGCCCCCCACGGGCTGCTGCGCGCCGGGCGCGCATCTCCGTTTTGATCTTGCGCTCCGCGTTTCGCCGGACGCGGCGCAATCGCGCCAAGCCGATGGCGCTATCGCAGAAACCATCTGTTAAACCAAAACCTTCACCACTTCAATTCGCCTGCCCGTTCATGGTCGCTTCGCGTTGCGGCGTGTGGCGCGCGGGCGACGCGACCTGAGGTGGTGCAGGCTCGGATTTCGCGCCGTAGTCCAGCGGCCATCGCCGCTCCACAGTGCCCGTGTCCATCGCGATTTGCGGGATGCGTGTGCGCCGGCGCAGCCAGACCACCCCGATCAGATCATAAATCGCGATCATCAGCCGCCCGAAATTCGTATATTTTGACTCGCCAGCCATGCGCGGGCGGTCGTTCACCGGATGAATCGCGGTTTCGAAACCGTAGACACGGAACAGCATCGGCAGATAGCGGTGCACGCTAGTGAAAAACGGCAGGCGGAGGAAAACGTCGCGCCAGAAGACCTTGATGCCGCAGCCGGTATCCGGACTGTCGTCCTTCAGCAGTGCACCACGAACTCTGTTGGCGATGCGCGACGCCAGCCGCTTCGCTCCGCTGGCCTTACGCGTTACGCGATGACCGCCAACGAGCGCAGGACCGCCCGTATAAGGCGGCGCAAGCTTTGAAAGAAGCGCGGCGATGTCGCGCGGATCATTCTGGCCATCACCGTCCATCGTGGCGATCACGTCGCTTCTCGCGGCGAGGATGCCCGTACGCAGCGCCGTGCTCTGGCCGCAGCGTTGCCCATGGCGGATCACGCGAAGGCGCGGTTCACGCTGCGCCATCGCCGCAAGCACATGCGGGGTCGAGTCGGTACTGCCATCATCCACAACAATGATCTCGGTGAGGGCGTTCGCGGGAACCACATCCAGCGTCTCCTTAACGAGATTGGCAATATTGCCCTCTTCGTTCAGCGCCGGTATGACGACCGACACCGCCGGTAGCTCTGGTTGTTCAGTCGTTGCCATGACAACTCGCCTTTTTCTGGATCCCGCATAGCAGCCTGCACCGGCGGGCCACAAGCTTGTTCATGCCACACTCCGCAGGCAAAACACGCGATCAAGGCTGATTTAAGCGACACACCTTGGCAGGAGCACTAAGAGGGGCAGCGCGCAATCGTGCAAATCCATCCGCAAGATAACAGCGACACTTTGATAACGCCTGAAGCGCGGGGTCTCACCCCGCCCGCCGGTACAGGCGAACCGCGCCCGATCTTTCCTGTCGACATGCTGCCGCGGGGCTTCGGCTGGCGGCTAGCGCTTTTTCTGGGCGCATTGACCGCGATCCGGCTCGCCACGGTCTATCTCGCGGGCACGGACCTCTTCTTCGATGAAGCCCAATACTGGGCGTGGTCGCGCGACCTCGACTGGGGCTATTCCTCCAAGCCGCCTGTGATCGCCTGGCTCATCCGCGCGGCCAGCGAAATCTGCGGCAATGGCGAAGCATGCATCCGTGCTGTCTCGCCGGTGATGCATTCCGCTACCAGCATCGTGGTGTTCCTGCTGACGCGCAAACTGTTCGACGCGCGCTTCGGATTCTGGGCGGCGGTCGTATTCGCCACGCTGCCGGGCATCTCGCTGTCTTCGACACTGATCTCGACCGACGTGCCGCTGCTTTTCTTCTGGGCGCTAGCGCTTTTTGGCCTCGTCAAGCTGCTGGAGACGCGCGCCTGGCCCTGGGCGGTGATGCTTGGCCTGACAATCGGGGCTGGGCTGATGGCGAAATACGCAATGGTGTATTTCTTCCTCGGGCTCGCGGTCTACATGCTGCTCAGCCCGCGCGCGCGCTGGCTGCTCATGGATCTTCGCGGGGCGGGAGTTGTCGCGATTGCCGCCGCTTTGGTTGCGCCGAACATCGTGTGGAACCTGCAAAATGGCTTTGCGACCTTTTCGCACACGGCAGACAATGCGAATTGGAGCGCCTCGCTTGGCAATCCGATAGCGGCGCTGGAGTTTTTCGGCGCGCAGTTCGGCGTGTTTGGCCCGCTCCTGTTCGGCCTGCTGATCTGGGCGACCATTCGAGCCGTGCGTGAGCGCTGGAGCGACCCGTATCGGCTGTTGCTGTGCTTCGCAGTGCCGATCATCCTGTTGATAACGCTACAGGCGTTCCTGTCGCGCGCGCACGCCAACTGGGCAGCGGTTGCCTATGTCTCTGCCGCGGTGCTGGTGGCGGCCCTGATGGTCGAGCGCGGCGCACGCAACTGGTATGCGACCTCCTTCTTGATCCACCTGTTCGCGCTTGCCGTGATCTCGTTCACCACGATTTTCGCCGGTCAATTCGTGGTTCCCGGCGGCCAGGACCCTTTCGCGCGGGTGCTCGGATGGAAGGCTATCGCGCAGGCGACCGAGCAGAGGGTCGACGAGGGGGACTTCGCAGCCGTGATGACTGACCGGCGCTCATACGCGGCCGAGCTGATCTACTACTTGCGCTACAAGGACATCCACATCGTGCGCTGGCGGCAGGAGGGACCGCCCAGCGACCATTTCCAGATGACAAGGCCGATAACGGCCGCGACCCCCGAGCCAATCCTCTTGGTCACGCGCCGCGCGCGCATTGGCAACATCGGTGAGCGCTTCGACCGCGTCACGAAAATCGGACAGGAGCAGTTCGCCGCCGGCCTGACAGAGAGCCGGACGGTGCATTTCTATCGCCTGGATGGCTTTCGCGAGCGCGATTAACCATTTCCACATGCGACCAAAGGCTTATGTCCCCACTGCCTGCACCTTAAACACCTGAAATCATGACATTTTTCCGATATTCCCGCCGAAGGTGACAGCCAGATGACAACGTTATCACTTGCTTGACCGTACCGCTTTGGTAGGCTCGGCGCTCTAGGTTTTTCACGCTTACAGGGGCCTGCTCATGCGGGATGTCGAGCAGCCAACGTCGATCTTGTTCGTGTGCCTCGGCAACATTTGCCGCTCGCCGATGGCTGAGGGTCTGTTCCGGCAGGTCGTCACGGACGCTGGACTGAGCGAGCGCTACCGCATCGACTCCGCGGGCACGGGGAGCTGGCACGTTGGCCGCCCGCCAGACCTCCGCGCGCAACAAGCGCTTGGCTTGCGTGGGATCGACATCTCACCGCTGCGCGCTCGCCAGATTACCCGCGATGATTTCAAGGCTTTCGATCTGGTTCTGGCGATGGATCGGTCGAATCATAACCGGCTGATGGACATAGCGCCGGACGTGTATGAGCCGAATGTCCGGCTTCTCATGAAATATGCGCCGGAAATG
>CAYVFK010000092.1:0-7349 GCA_964450925.1 uncultured Hyphomicrobiaceae bacterium
GCCGCGCGCGCGGCTGTGCGGAGCTGATGAATCGCCGCCGCATCGACCGGCTCGCCCAGTGTCTTGAGACCCTCTTCAAGCTCGGCCAGTACGTCGCGTGCCTTTTCCGCCTCCTGCTTCGCGACCTGCGCGGTCGCGGTTACGCCCTCATGCGTCCGGAGCAGCGTGTCGAGCTTGCCAGCCAGCGGTGCGGACAGGAGCAGCGCGCGCGGATCGCTCGCTGGATCGACGCCCAGTCTCTCCAGTGTCATGGCAATGCGCGCGCGCTCGCTCGCCAGATCGGCTTCGCGGCCAGGCAGACAGTCCCGCGCCTCATTAAACCGATCCTCCAGGCGGATCAGACGGTCTATGCGCTCGGCTTCGCCCAGCATTGTCTTGTCCGGCGCGAGCGCATCGCGCTCTCGCGTCAGCCGCTCAAGCTCCGTTTCGCCGTGTTCGATGTCGCGGTGCAGACGCCCAGTCTGCTCAATAAGCTCATTGATGCGAGTAGCTGTCTCGTCGGGTATGTCCGGTGTGTCGCGCAGCGGCGCCAGATTTTCGCGCTTTATGCGCAGCATCGCCCAGTCCCGCATCGCGCCTCGCCAGCGTTCGATTTGCTTGAGCCGCTTTCGTAAAGCCTCGGCCTCGCGCCTGGCCTGCGCGTGCGCCGTCTCCGCTGTCTGGAACGCCTCCACCAGCTTGCGATACTGCGGCGCGCTGACCGCGACCTCTTTCAGCGCTGTGTCCACCTGCTCCAGTTCGCGCTTGAGATCGCTCAGCCGTTGCTTCTTGCCGCGCGGCTTGAAGAAGGCTTCTGCCTCGCTGCGCACCTCCTCCAGTTTGGCGCTGATCGACGACAGGCCAGAGGTCGCGGCGAACAGCGCCTCGCCCAGCCGCCCGCGGCTTCGATAAAGCTCCTCGCCGCCGGCCTTGAGCGTCTCACTGTCGAGCGAGAACATCAGCTCGAAGGTCTCGCGGTCCATTCCGCCGAGCGCGGCGTCCAGCAACGCGCGGTTCGCCCGCTGACCATCACCCGAGATCAGGTCATCCTTGCGCCGCTTCAGCCGCCGCCACGCCACGCTCTGCCCGCCGGTCTCCAGTGTTCCGCCGATCTCCATCGCTTTATAGTCGTGGAGGAAGGCGAAGTCGGATTGCGCGGGGATGCCGAACAGCAGGTCGCTCAGCGCTGCCCGCAGCGTGGATTTGCCCGCCTCGTTCGGGCCATGGATGATGTGCAGGTCGGGGGCGTCGCCGGCCGGGCCAAAGTCGAGTGCATGGCCGGTGAACGCTCCAAAGCGCGTGAGGTCGAGCCGCCGGAAGCGCATTAGTCCTCCTCCGCGCCGCGCAACCGGGCGAGCACATCGCCCGCACCTTCGCTGATCAGCGTATCGGCCAGCGCACGCCGCGCATCGTCATCGTCCGGGAAGCTCTTGCGGGCCTCGGCGGGCAGCGCGCGGCGGATGGCATCGGTGGCGGCGAGCGTCTGCTCCGCCACCTCGGGCGGCAGGCTCGTAGGCGTCATAAGCGCCTCAAGCTCGGCGAGCGGCCCTGTCTCGGTCTGATGTACGCTGCCGCCGAACCCGAACTTGACCCGGTCGATCAGCGCCCCGCCGATACTCTCCGCCGCCTGCCGCGCTTGGGTAAGTGTCAGATCATCGTCGCGGCGCAGCCGGGCGGCCAGCGGCGTTTCGCCAGTGAGCGTCAGCCGGGCAACGAGCCAGGGGGCGGCGACGGCCTCACGCGCTTGCGCCAGTGTGCGCTCCATCGCATTGGCGGCGTCGGCCATCGTCTGCGCGCCGGTCAGATCAACCGTGACCCGCTCGAACTGAGCGACCGCCGTGCGCACTTCTTTCGCGGCAATCGCGCCGTCATCGCCAACGCTGACCAGCGTCGCGGATTTTGGCCCGTCCTCGCCGATGTCGCGCCCCTGCGGAATGCCCGGCATCACCACCCAGGGCTGCTGCGAATGTACCGTGCGCTTATGCACATGCCCGAGCGCCCAGTAATCGAAGCCATGACCGCGCAGATCGGCAATCGAACAGGGCGCATAGACGTCGTGCCCCTCCGCGCCCGTCAGGCTGGTGTGCAGCAGACCGATATTGACGAGACCGGGCACGGGCGAGGGATACCGGTTCAGCAGGTTCTCGGGCACATGCGCCGACGCAAAGCTGAGGCCGTGGATCGCCACGCCTGCATCGGGGAGTTGCTCCGTGCCGCCTCGCGCTCCGAAGACGTGCACGTTCTCCGGCAGGCTCAACTCCCGCGTAAGCACCGATTCCGCATCGTGGTTGCCGCGAGTAATGAAGGCGCGCACACCAGATTCATTCAACCGGCGCATCTGCCGCCCGAAGAACAGCGCCGTGCTCATGTCACGAATGTCGCGGTCGTAGAGATCCCCGGCGATGATCAGCGCATCCAAGCGATATTCCAGGCAAGTGTCGACGATCCCGCTGAACGCCTGGCGGGTCGCGCCCCGGATTTGCGCACTCAGCTCTGCATCGCGCAGCGCCAGGGTGGTCAGCGGCGTGTCGAGATGAATGTCAGCAGTGTGCAGAAAACGGAAGGCCATCATCCGATCCGTGGCAGGACTTTAACGCGCAGTCTATAGATTTGCGCGCTCCCGCCCATCCCCGCGCGGCACCTGTCCCCAGCCGGATCGGTGTCACGTTTGCTTGACAGCTATGCTGAGGCTAGCTAAGTGCGAGCCATTGATCGCAACACAAAGCTGGGGAGGAACGGACATGTTCGGCAAGACGGCGTTACAGGTTATTCTGGGTCTGTGGGTGCTTTGGCATCTCGCTTTCGGCGTGTTGGCGACTTTTGACCCGGACACGGGCGCGCGTATCACCGGCTGGAGCCCGGCGGGCGGTTGGACCACGGATATGCTCGCGATGACCACGCAGTACGGCATGGTCATGATGCTGCTCGCGCTCATGTACGCCGTCATGGCGGCTGACCCGCTGCGCTATATCGGTCTGCTCTGGGTGGCGATCGCCGAGCAGGTGCTGGGCATCGCCTATGCTATCTACATTTACTTCAATATTGGCGGCGTGACCCTGCCGCAGGTCGCAGTTCAGGGCGGCATCAACGTCGTCATTATCGCGCTTCTGTTTGGCTTCTGGTCGAGTCTGCGGTCGCGTGGCGGGACAGCGGCCACCGCGTAACTCCGCTTTACGGCGCACGCTTGAGCGGCGATAATCGCGGTTGGTCAAGAGGCGCGTTTGTGTTGTTCATGTGTCTGCGGTTCGCGGTATGGATGGCGCCGGGGGTGCTGGCGTTGGTTTTCGCCCTGACTGGGCTGATTCCGCCGTCGGCGAAGGCTTATGGCGGCTGTGCGATCGAGCGGTATTGCCCGCCGTGGCGTGAATGCGGTCACGATGGCTGTGGCCGCTGGCGCGGTTGCGGGGCAGCGACGTGCTACTACGCGCCGGCCGATCCGCCTCCCCGGCGCGCATGGCGAAACGAAAATCCTTGGATGCCGGAAGCTCATTTATTCCCGGAAGCTGATTGGACGCCCAGAAAGCATCGATGGCGGCATTTGCTGGACGACGACCGGCCAACACCACCCCTACCTGCGCGCCGGCCTGACACATCAACTGCGCAGCCGGAAACCGTCAATACCGATCCGCCGAGGGACAACCGTGACGGCCAGCCGGAGCCGAACACCGACCCGCAGCAACCAAGCGGCAACATGGCGTCGCGCCGGAGCGCCGAGATCCCAGAACAATACCAGAACGCTGTAAATACCATCGGACATACGCTGCCAGCGATCCAGAGCGGCGCGAGACTCTACCGCGACAACTGCGCATCGTGTCATGGGGCCACCGGTGAAGGCGACGGGCCGCGCGCGCAATCGCTGAGCACGGCGATGCCGCCGCTGCCATACACGCTGGATCAAGGATATAGCACCGAGGCATATCTGCTTTGGGCGATCATGGAGGGTGGCGAGCCGTTCGGCACCGACAAGCCCGGCTTTGCCGACCGCCTGAGCACCGATCAGGCGTGGCAGATCATCGCCTACATGCGGGCTGACTTCCCCGCGATCATCCCGGCGCGGCCCGCCCAACAGGACATGCAGACGCAAACAGGCAACACTTCCGCAGCCGCGCGCTGATCCGATCTCAGATCGTGGCGATAAAGTGGCCTGATCAATTCTTCTTTAATTCCACCCAGCCATCAATGTCTCGAACGGCCTCAATCGTTCCCCGCGTAGCTTACGGGGCCGGCGCGGCGGTATCACGCCGCATTATCCGCTCTCCCGGCGACAATCTGCGGCCGTCTGCGCCGCGCGCAAGCCGGAACGCAGGCTGAACATGCACGGCAACCTGCGGGTGTCCGGCAACGAAATGATTGGGGATTAGAGACGATGAGCCGCTTGACCGATCTACCGAACCACACATCCGACCATCCGGCCCGCGCCACGCTCCGCATCGTAGAACTGATCGACAGCTATCTTCGCGCCTTGAGCACCGCGCCGTCCGAGGAAACCGGAGCCTACTGCGTTACGCTCGTTGCGCGCTCACCGGCCAGCCCGGCAGCCGCGGCATTGGCAGCCAAGGCGCAAGAACTCGGCGCGCAGCAAGTGACCGCAAGCATCATCTTCGCCAAGCCCGCGCCGAGCGACGCCCTTGACGATGTCCTCCGCGCGGTCCATCCGGTTTTGCGCGGCGAGGCAGTGGCTGCGCGGGTGCGCTGGGCGCGGAACCCGGCGTTGCTGGATGCGCACGAACAGCTCACGCTCGGCGCGTCAATTTGCTGGTCGGGCGATTCGATGCGCCGCGCGCCGCAGCGCCCGCACGCGTTGGAGATCGCGGAGGAGGGTGCACCAGATGCAGTGCGCCGCGCCGCGCTTGGCTTCTCCGCGCTGTGGGCCGCCTCAAAGCCGTTGACCACAAGCCAGATCCGCGGCGACAAACGCCGGGTCTACGACTCGCTGTCGGATGTGGCGATGGCCGTGCATCAGCGCGAGGGCGGCGAGGTCGCTATCCCCAGCATCAGCGATAACACCACGCGGCATTGAGGTTCGATCTTAGCAGCCGCGCCATGGATCTACGAAGTGCCGTGCGGCTGATCGCTCCGTGCGCTCGCGATGCGGGTTTGGCGCACCCGCGCCGCCAGCGCGGCCGGTTGGTGCGGCGTGCACTACGGCAGTGACAACTCGCTGTTCGTCCTGCATGGCAGCCTCCTAAACAGCCTCGCGGCGGGTCTCGCTTTCGGCGGCCTGTACGCGGCGTGCGGGCAGACCGATGAAGATGATCGCCGGGCCTTCGATGTCATGCGCGCTGATCTGCTCGCACATGTCGCTCAGCGTCGCGCTCACCCTCTTTTCCTGGGGCCGCGACGCGTTTTCGATTATGGTGACGGGTGTTTCGGGTGATGCGCCATGGAGCATCAGCCGGCCTTGCACGAAGCGCGCGGCGCGCACGCCCATATAAATTGCCAACGCCTGGCTCTGCTGCGCCAGCGCCCGCCAGTCATGTTCGGCATAGCCGCGCGCCTCATGCGCGGTCAGGAAGGTGATCGCCTGGTTGCGCCCGCGCCGCGTGAGCGAGCGCCCGGCTGAGGCGGCGGCCGCTGATCCGGATGTGATGCCGGGCACCACCTCCCATGCGATCCCCGCCTCGTCCAGTGCGTCCAGTTCTTCGTCGGCGCGGCCAAACACCATCGGGTCGCCGGATTTGAGCCGAACGACAACCGCGCCGGGATGCGCATGGCGGATCATCGCGGTGTTGATGTCATCCTGCTTCCAGGCCGGGCCGCCGGGGGTCTTGCCGACTTCGATCAGCTCGGCCTCGCGGCGCGCCAGTTCCAGAATGCGCGGGTCCACCAGCCGATCGTAGAGAACGACGTCGGCCTTATGCAGTACGCGGCGTGCCTTGAGAGTCAGCAATTCCGGGTCGCCCGGTCCCGCGCCCACCAGGATCACGCGCCCGACTTCGCTTCGCGGCTCGCCCGCGCCAAATTCCGCGATCAAACCTTCCAGCGCCGCGCGCGCCGACACATCTCCGCCTTCGGCCAGCGCGGCCGGCCCATCAGTCTCGAAAAAGCGCGACCAGAACGCCCGGCGCACGCGCCCGCCCGGCAACGCTGCCGCCTGATCGCGATAATCGCGCGCGATCGCTGCGAGCTGCCCCAGTTCGACCGGCAGCCGTTCCTCAAGATCCGCCTTGATCTGTCGGGCAAGCACGGGGGCCGCCCCTTCGGTGCCGATCGCAATAGTGACCGGGTCGCGGTCAACGATGGCGGGTGTGATGAATTGCGAGAGCGTCAGGTTATCAACCACATTGACCAATACGCCCGCGCGCTCGCCCATCGCCCGGACTTGCGCGTCCAGAGCCGGGTCTTCATGCGTCGAATAGACGAGCCGCGCGCCGAACAGCGCCGCGAATGGCAGCGGCTTCGCAAACCAGCGCAGCCGACCTTCGCTGTGCCAGTTTCGCACATCGTCGCAAGCAGCTTCCCCATAAACCTCGATGAGCGCCTCGGTCTTCAGCAGCAGGCGCAGCTTGGCCGCGGCAGTCTCGCCCGCGCCGGACACGACAACGCGCTGGCATTTCAGATCGACGAAAACGGGAAAGTGACGCATTGCAAATCCTGGTTATTTGTTCGCGCGCACTTTCAAACGCAGATTCGGTCCGTCGTTTGCTCAAAGTGCTCTAATAGTCGGCCAAGGTCAGCTTCAGCCCGTCGAGCGAATCGTCCCAGATGATCTGGCACGAAAGCCGCGAATTCGGCTGCACCGTTGGCAATTCATCCAGCTTGAACTCTTCCTCATCGCGCGGAGGATACAGCTTTTCGACCCAGTCCTCATCCACCAGCACATGGCATGACGCGCAATCACAGCCGCCGCCGCAGGTTCCTTCCACACCGACACCGTAGTCCCGCAGAATCTCCATCACGCGCCAGCCTTCGACAGCTTCCAGTGCGTGCGTGTTGCCTTCTCGGTCGATAACAATGATTTGCGCCATCCGTGCCTCCTTCCATCAGGTCATTGCCGGCGCGCCCAGAAACCTTGAAGCGCTCGAACACAAGCTTAACCCAAATTCGCGGCACTGTAGATAGCGTACGACAAGCCAACTGTCAGTTTTATTTGACACTTCGGCTTGCCATCATGACGAAAAGAATGAGCCGCGACCCGCCCGCGCGCAACAGCTTGCAACCTGATCCGGAATTTGTTTCACCAGCGCGCAGGCGCATAGACTGTTGGGCTGTCCGGACTGGTCTTATATGACTGACAGACGGCCAGGGCCAACCGGCCGCACCACACCCGGAGTCCGAATGAGCATGACTTATGACCAGCGCCGGACGTTTGCGATCATCTCGCATCCGGACGCGGGCAAGACGACATTGACGGAAAAGCTGCTGCTGCA
>CAYVFK010000093.1:0-7316 GCA_964450925.1 uncultured Hyphomicrobiaceae bacterium
GCGCCCGGCGAATATCGTCGGCGCTGCGCGGCCCCAGTTCGCCGAGCCGGCGGCGCGTCTCTTCCATGAGGTCAAAGATCATCGCGGTGATGAGCCGGCGATTGACCTCATAGATCAGCCGGTCGGGCGCGATACCCGGATGCTCCCCTTGGACAGCGTGAATCAACCGACCGACCAGCGGCACGTCAGCCACTTGCTCAAGCCTCAGCAGGCCTGCGCGCAGCCCATCGTCGATATCGTGGTTGTTATAGGCGATATCATCCGCCAGCGCCGCGAGCTGGGCCTCGGCCCCGGCGTAACTGTCTAGCTCTAGGTCGTGAAGCGCGCAATAGACAGCGATCGCGTGGGGCAGATCCGCCTTGGCAACATCCGCCTCGCCGGGCGGCAGCAGCGGACCGTTATGCTTCACAAGCCCTTCCAGCGTCTCCCAACTCAGGTTCAGCCCGTCAAAGTCGGCATAGCGGCTCTCCAGCTTGGTGACAATACGCAGGCTCTGGGCGTTATGGTCAAAGCCGCCGAACGCCGCCATCGCCGCGTTCAACGCGTCCTCACCTGCATGACCAAATGGCGTGTGACCGAGATCATGCGCCAGCGCGATGGTCTCGGCGAGGTCTTCATCGAGCCTGAGCGAGCGCGCCAGCGTGCGGGCGATCTGCGCGACCTCCAGGCTGTGGGTCAGGCGCGTGCGGAAATGATCGCCCTCATGATAGACGAACACCTGCGTCTTGTAGGTCAGCCGGCGGAAAGCGGCGCAGTGGATGATCCGGTCGCGGTCGCGCTGGAACGCGGTGCGTACGGCGCTCGGCAGCTCTGGGTGAAACCGCCCGCGCGAGGCGGTCGCATCGGTTGCGTATGGGGCCAATTCATGCGGATATGGCAGCGGCGGCGCATTCGCAGCGGCGTAATCAACCATCGGCATCGCTGATCACCCCTCCCACTGACCATTGCGCAGCGCAAGGGGCACTCCCGCCCGCCCGACAAACATTGACATGCTGCGACCCCCCCTCCATTTTTAGAGGTGTCGACAAAAACATGAATGTGACCTGAATGCCAATGACGACGCTCGAACACACTGACAAGAATACGTTGGTGCAGGTGTCGGCCCGCGCGGCGCGGCGCATCGCAAAAATCGTCGCGTCTGAACCCGAAACGCCGATCCTGCGGGTCAGCGTGGACGGCGGCGGCTGCTCCGGCTTCCAGTATGGTTTCAACCTCGTCTCCCGGGCAGAGCCAGACGATCTGATCATCGAACGCGACGGGGCGACGGTGGTGATCGACCCGGTGTCCTTGCAGTTCCTCGGCGGCTCGGAAATCGACTTCGTCGATGACCTGATCGGCGCGCATTTCGCTATCCAGAACCCGAACGCCACGGCATCTTGCGGCTGCGGCACCTCATTTTCAATCTAACCTGGCAGAACAATCACTCACCTGTGATCAATTCGTCTCACCTCTAGCGCGGCGCTGGCGGCAGGTCTAGTCTGGCGACTCGAGAAGCTGATCAGGCATCCCCGCCCCTGTGGAGAGCGTCGCTGTTTCGTCATGAAAATCGCTACCTGGAACGTGAACTCGATCAAGGTCCGGCGCGACAACGTCGTGCGCTGGTTGCATGAGGCCGCGCCCGATGTCGCCTGTCTCCAGGAGTTGAAATGCGCCGACGACGCGTTCCCCCACGCGGCCTTCGAGGACCTCGGCTATAACGTCGCCGTGCACGGCCAGAAGACATATAACGGCGTGGCGATCCTGTCGAAATTCCCGATGGAGGACGTGACGCCCGCCCTGCCCGGCGATGACGACGATGACCAGGCGCGCTATTTGGAGGCGGTCATCTCGCGCGAAGAAGGGGTGGTGCGCATCGCCTCTATCTATCTCCCGAACGGCAACCCTGCGGACGGCCCGAAATACGACTACAAGCTCGAATGGATGGCCAGGCTGAAGGCGCACGCGGCGGACCTGCTTCGCTATCAAGAGTCGCTGGTGCTAGCGGGAGACTACAATGTCATTCCCGCCGACGAAGACGTACATGACCCGGACGCCTGGCGCGACGATGCGCTGTTCATGCCTGCAACGCGCAGCGCCTTCCGTGCGATTCTAAATCTCGGCTTCACCGAAGCCTTCCGTGCCGGCACCGACGCGCCGCATCGCTACAGCTTCTGGGACTATCAAGGCGGCGCATGGCAGAAGAACCACGGCATCCGCATTGACCACCTGCTGTTGTCCCCGCAAGCGGCGGACGCGCTCAGCGCGTGCGATATCGACCAAACCCCGCGCGGTTGGCCGAAGCCCTCGGACCACGTCCCGGTCTGGGCGCGACTGGAACTATAGTCGGGGCCGGAAACCCCAGAAATTCGTTTACAAATCGTTGTCACCGGGCTGGCGCGACGTTAGGATCGCGCTGGTTTGCGATATGCCGTGCTGCCGATCAGGGTGAGGCGTATCGCATGGGCCGTGACAGGCCCTCAATCGCGAAGAATACGCGCAACGAAAACGGGAGGACGCGAAATTGATCAAACAGTTGTTCATGGTATTTGCCATCGCGCTGGCGATGGCAGTGCCGGCAAAGGCGCAAGATCTTTCCATTGCGACCGGCGGTACCGGCGGCACCTACTATCCCTATGGGGGCGGCCTGGCCGAGCTCATCGGCCGGCATATTGACGGGGCATCCGCGACGGCTGAGGTGACTGGCGCATCTGTCGAGAACATGGCGCTGATCTCGCGTCAGGACGCCGATCTGGCGATCGCCCTCGCAGACACGGTGGTCGCGGCCTATGAGGGCACCGGGGCGTTTGACGGCCGCGCTGTCGATGCGCGCGCGCTGGCCTCCATTTATCCCAATGCGATCCAGATCGTTACACTGCAGGGCAGCGGTATCGAGAGCCTGAGCGATTTGAACGGCAAACGCGTATCCGTCGGCGCGCCGGGATCGGGAACTGAAGTCAACGCCCGCCGCATTCTCGAAGCCAACGGCATCACATACGACGACATCGAGGAGCAGCGCCTCAACTTCAACGAAACCGCCGATGCCCTGCGCGACGGCGACATCGACGCAGGATTTTGGAGCGTCGGCCCACCGACCAGCTCGATTATGAACCTCGCCGCCACGCGCGACATCGCGCTGGTGCCGCTGAGCGACGAAGAGGTCGCAAACGCGAGGGAAGCCGAACCGGTCTTCGCGGCCTACACCCTGCGCGAGGGCATTTATGAGGGTATCACGCAGCCGGTCCCGACCATCGCGGTGCCGAATGTGCTGGTGGTGAACGCTGCAATGGACGAAGACCTCGCCTATCAGATCACCAAGAATATGTTCGAGCGCGTTGATGAACTCATCGCCGTGCATCCGGCGGCGAACGACACCACGATCGAGTTCTCACTGGGCGCGACGCCGATCCCGATGCATCCGGGCGCGCTGCGCTATTACGAGGAAACGGGCGCTGATATCCGGGATGAGCTTCGCCCATAACATCAGAGCGACGGGGCGGCTGCTGACAGCCGCCCTTTTCTTGTGGGGCGGTGGCACAAGCGCTGCGCATGCCCAGACCCGCCTGAGCGTGGAGCGCCCGGACGGCGACGTCCTGGTCGAGGCCCCCGCGCCAGCAGGCTCAAGCTGGTGCGTGAGTTGGCGTCATTCCGTCACCGGCGGTAAGGTCGCCGACTGCTTCACCAATGATGCCGGGCGGATGACGCTGGCGCGCTCCTTCCTGCACGACTTCGCGGCCGGGCTTGGCACGGTCGAAGGCCGCGGCGGACAGCTTGTGAGCGCCCCCGGCGGTGGCTACTGGATCGAGGAGCTCAACGAACATATCCCCGGCAATGCGCTGGCGCTGCGTGTCGGTGCGCGTCAGGTCGGGCACCGCCTCGAAATCGGCGGCAAGACATACAGCTTGTCGTCCATCGCGGCCCGGGAGCGGGTGATCATCCGGCTTCGGGTTGGCAGCCTGGACGGTCAGGCCGGATCGACAGCGGCAAGTCGCCAACAGGAGCCTTGACCCGAGGCCCGCAAGAAGGTTGATGCTGAAGCTGTGATCAGACGCTGCCTCCTCGTCACTGAGCCCTGCGTGGAGCGCGATCCGAAAAGCATGCCCTGGACTTGATACCGGACGGGAACCGGTTTTCGGGAGAAATCGCGCGTGAAATCAATAACCTGGAGCTGTATTCTGGTTCAATCAAAACGGATGCGGCTCTAGAGCCTCGTTTGGAGCCTCGCTTGAACAACACCCCGACTTCGGCGCTCCCGGACGAGATCCGCTTTCCCGGCAGCGATCAGCCGCGCGCGGTGATGCTGCTCATCGCCGCCGTCGCCATTGCGCTTTCGCTCTTCCAGTTGTATGCGGCCGGCGTGCAGCCGCTCGGGCTGTTTTATCAGCGTCCGATCCACCTTGCCTTCATTCTCGTGCTCGTCTTCCTGCTTTACCCGATTTGGGGCGCCCAGCGCAGGCGGGGGGTGGTCGGCTGGACCATCGACGCAGCGCTCGTTGCCGCAGGCGCGCTCAGCGGCGGCTATATCTCCTGGAACATCGACGCAATCGTCATGCGCGCCGGGTTCTGGAGCGAAACCGACATCCTGATGGGCATCATCGCCACTGTTACTGTGCTAGAAGCCAGCCGCCGCGCCATCGGACTGGTCATGACGCTGATCGGGATCGCTGCGATCATCTACGCGCTGGCGGGTTCGCGCGGCGCGGTGCCCGAACTTGGCGGGTGGCTGCCCGGCATCCTGGAGCATCGCGGCAACTCGGTCGACCGGCTCGTCGGTCAGCTCTATCTGGGTCAGGAGGGCATTTTCGGTCTGCCGCTCGGGGTGGCCGCGACCTACATCTTTCTGTTCGTGCTGTTCGGCGCGTTTCTGGAAGTCACTGGCGGCGGACGGTTCTTCATCGATCTCGCCTACGCCGCGATCGGCCGGCGTCCAGGCGGCCCGGCCAAGGCGGCGGTGCTCGCGTCCGCGGGCATGGGGTCGATCTCCGGCTCGGCCATCGCCAACGTGGTCACGACTGGCGCGTTTACCATTCCGCTCATGAAACGGCTTGGCTACCGGCCCGCGCAAGCCGGCGGGATCGAGGCAGCCGCGTCCACCGGCGGCCAGATCACGCCTCCGCTCATGGGCGCGGGCGCATTCCTGATCTCGGAGTACACGCGCATCCCATATATCGACATTGTCGTCATGTCGATCTTCCCTGCCGTGCTTTATCTGGGCACCGTTTATCTGTTCGTACACATCGTCGCAATGAAGGCGGGCATGAAGGGCATGTCGCGCGATGAATTGCCCCAGATTGCCAAGGTGCTGGCGGATGGCTGGCAATATCTGATCCCACTGGGCGTGCTCATCTGGCTGCTGACCATTGGGCTGTCGCCAATGCGCGTCGGGTTCTGGGCGATCGTATCGGTGGTCGGGGTCACGGCACTGCGCGCGACAATCGACATTTTCATCATGGGGCCGCGCGCGGGCAATCCGGTAACGATGGTCCGCGTCTCCGACGCGCTCGCCAATGGCGTGAAGTTGATGCTTGCGGCGTTGGTGCTGGGTGCGCGAAACGCGGTGGCGGTGTCGATTGCATGCGCGGTCGCGGGCATCATTGTCGGGGTGGTCGGCCTCACTGGGCTTGGCCTGAAGTTCTCCTCGATAATGGTCTCTTTCTCGGGCGGCTATCTGGTTGCCGCGCTGGCGCTCGTGCTCATCGCCAGTCTGGTGCTCGGCATGGGCTTGCCGGTCACGGCGGCCTATATCGTGCTGATCGTGCTGGTCGGCCCCGCGCTGACGGAGGATTTCGGCATACCGCTCATCATCGCGCATCTCGTGGTGTTCTGGTATTCCCAGGATAGCAACGTGACACCGCCTATTGCGCTGGCCGCTTTCGCCGGCGCCGCCATCGCCGGGTCCAAACCGATGGAGACCAGCGTCCAGGCCTGGAAGTTCGCTAAGGGCCTGTATCTGATCCCGGTCTTCATGGTCTATAATCCGGAAATCATCCTTGGCGGCCCTTGGATGGCCGTGCTCTGGGCCGGCGTGATCGCGATCCTGGCGCTAGCAGCATTCGCCGCGGCTATCGAAGGGTGGCTGTTCGCGCCGATGGACCCGATCTCGCGGCTGATGGTCGTTCCGGCCACGATCGCCGTTTTTCATCCGGCTTACGCCGTGGAGGCCGTGGGCGCGGCGGTGCTGCTCGCCGTGCTGGTGATGAACTGGCTCAAGGGGCGCAGCGCCGCACGTTCCGAGCCGGCGTGACGGGCATCACACGTCGAGATTGGCCACTTCCAGCGCGTTCTGCTGGATGAACTCGCGCCGGCTCTCCACGACATCGCCCATCAACGCCGAGAAGGTCTCGTCCGCCTCATCCAACTCCTGCACGGCGACTTGCAACAGCGTGCGCGTGTCCGGATCGAGTGTGGTTTCCCAGAGCTGATCTGGGTTCATCTCGCCCAAACCCTTGTAGCGCTGCACGGAGATGCCCTTGCGCCCCATCGCGTAAATCTCTTCCAGCAGCCCGCGCGGCCCGTAGATCGGCGTCTGCGTATCCTTGCGCCGGAGCATCGCTGGTTCGCCATAGACCTCACCCAGATGCTCTTTCATCGCGTCCAGCTTGCGCGCGTCAGCCGAGCCGAGCAGCGCCTTGTCGATCACATGCGCCTCGCGCACGCTGCGCACCTCGCGTGTAACCATCAGACCACCATCCGTGACAGCCCCTTCCCAGCCCTGTTCGGTCTCCTCCGACATGCGGTCGAGCCGCGCAGCGATGTCCACGGCCACCTGTTCTGCAGCGGCGCGGTCGCTCAGCAGATCGGTATTCAGCGCGCCGACGATGGCGGCCTGCTCCACGACGAAGCGCGCATAGCGGCTGTGAATGCCGTCGATCACACCTGCTGCGGCACGCGCCTTGTCGCAGATGTGGCGCAGGTCATTGCCAGCCAGCGTCTCGCCGTTGCCAAGCTCCAGAGCCGCATCCTCGATACCCGTGCCGATGAGGTAATTCTCGAAGGCGCGTTCATCCTTCAGATATTGCTCAGACGAGCCGCGCTTCACTTTGTACAGCGGTGGCTGCGCGATATACAGATTCCCGCGCTCGATCAACTCTGGCATCTGCCGATAGAAGAAGGTCAGCAGCAGCGTGCGGATATGCGCGCCGTCAACATCGGCATCGGTCATGATGATGACCTTGTGATACCGCAGCTTGTCGATGTTGAAGTCGTCGCGGCCGATGCCTGTCCCCAGTGCGGTGATCAGCGTCCCGATTTCCTGGCTCGACAGCATCTTGTCGAAGCGCGCACGCTCAACGTTGAGGATCTTGCCGCGCAATGGCAGCACGGCCTGAGTTGCGCGATAA
>CAYVFK010000094.1:0-2501 GCA_964450925.1 uncultured Hyphomicrobiaceae bacterium
CTCAACGTTGAGGATCTTGCCGCGCAATGGCAGCACGGCCTGAGTTGCGCGATAACGCGCCTGCTTGGCCGAGCCGCCGGCGCTGTCGCCCTCCACGAGGAAAATCTCGGCCTTCGCCGGGTCGCGCTCTTGGCAGTCCGCAAGCTTGCCGGGCAGGTTGGCGACATCGAGCGCGCCCTTGCGCCGGGTCAACTCGCGGGCTTTGCGTGCGGCCTCGCGGGCCACGGCGGCCTCGGCGATCTTGTGCATGATCGCTTTCGCCTCGCCCGGATGCTCCTCGAACCAGGCGGCAAGCGTGTCCCCCACGATGCTCTCGACCACCGCGCGCACCTCTGAGGAGACCAGCTTTTCCTTGGTCTGGCTGGAGAATTTCGGGTCCGGCACCTTCACCGACAGCACGCAGGTCAGCCCCTCGCGCGCGTCATCGCCGGTGATGGTCACCTTCTCTTTTTTGGCGATGCCTGAGGTGTGCGCATAGGCGTTCACGGTGCGTGTCAGCGCGCCGCGAAAGCCAGCCAAGTGCGTGCCCCCGTCACGCTGCGGGATGTTGTTGGTGAAGCACAGCACGTTCTCGTGGTAGCTGTCGTTCCACCACAGCGCGGCCTCGACGATGATGCGCGGCTCGTTCGGGTCGGTTGCTGCGGTGATCGGCGCACCGGAGATCAGCCGTTCGCCCTTGACGAGCAGCGGCTCGCTCAGCAGCGCATGGCGCGAGCGGTCCAGATAGGCGACGAATTCCTTCACGCCGCCTTCATATTCCATGACTTCTTCGCGGGTTTCCACGCCGCGTTCATCGCGCAGGACGATACGCACGCCAGAGTTCAGGAAGGCCAGCTCGCGCAAGCGATGCTCCAGCGTAGCATAGCTGAACTCGGTTCCCGTAAAGACCTCTTCGGATGGCTTAAACGTGATGCGCGAACCGGTGCGATCGCCCGCATCGCCGACGGGCTCCAGCGGCGCAAGCGCCGCGCCATCTTCAAAGCGCACGAAGTGCTCTTTGCCGTCGCGCCAGACGGTCAGGTCCAGCCGGGAGGACAGCGCATTTACGACCGACACGCCCACGCCGTGCAATCCGCCGGAGACCTTGTAGGAACTCTGATCGAACTTTCCGCCGGCATGAAGCTGGGTCATGATGACCTCGGCGCCGGAGATGCCCTCTTCCTCATGGATATCGACCGGGATGCCGCGTCCATTATCCTCCACAGTAACGGAGTTGTCCGGGTTGAGCGTCACACTTACCTGATCGCAATAGCCGGCCAGCGCCTCGTCCACAGCGTTGTCGACCACCTCATAGACCATATGATGGAGGCCAGAGCCGTCGTCGGTGTCGCCGATATACATGCCGGGGCGTTTGCGCACGGCATCCAGCCCGCGCAGGATCTTGATGTCGCGGGAGTCGTAATGGGTTTCGATGCCGGTTTCAGTGGCCACGGTTCGTTTTCTTCCCTTTTTGCTTGCCTGGTCGTGCGCTGTGGCGGGCCTGCCAGTCGCGTTGAAGTTTAGCACATCCCCGGCTGCTCCGGTGTGATGACGCCTTGATCGACCACAAAAAAGTTCGCCTTATCGTCGAGCGGCGCGAACACGCTGCGGTCGGTGCCGGTCATCCATGCCTGCGCGGACAGCGCCTCTATCTCGGTGAACATTGCCGCTCGGCGCTCTGCGTCCAGATGCGCGGCGATCTCATCGAGCAAAATCAGCGGCGCCGCTCCGGAAACCGCGGATACCAGCTCGGCATGCGCGAGCACCAGACCGACCAGCAGCGCCTTTTGTTCTCCCGTCGAGCAGATGCGCGCTGGCAGCCGCTTTGGAGCGTGTGTCACGATCAGGTCGCTGCGATGCGGCCCAAGTGTGGTGCGCCTCGCCGCGCGGTCCCGCTCTCGTGTGGCCGCCAGTTCGCGCGCGAAGGCGTCCTCCACATCGACCGCAGCCTGCGTTTCCAACGCGTTTTCCAAGCGCCCCTCAAGCTCCAGCCTCGCTGCGGGAAAAGCCGCATTTGCTCGGTCTGGCCATTTGCGCGCGATCACCGCTGTCAGCTGGGCGACGGCGTCGCGGCGGGTTGCAGCAATCGCCACGCCTGTCTCCGCCATTTGCATTTCCAGGCCGTCAAGCAGGCTGGCCTCGCCGCCGATCTCCAGAAGCCGGTTGCGTTGGCGCATGGCGCGCTCAAATTGCGCTGTCAGCCGGCGGTGATGCGGATCGAGGCTGATGATGACCCGCTCCAGAAAGCGACGCCGCTCCGACGCCCCGCCGGTGAACAGGCTATAGAGCGATGGCGTCAGCCAGACCATGCGCACATACTCCGCAAGTGCGCCGGGTTGGGCAGGCGCACCATCAATGCGCACCGCGCGGCTCGCGCGGTTCTCGTCGGCGGTGGGACGCACGCCAGTTCCGATCGTGGTCTCGGCATCGCCGATGTGCAGCCGCCCGCTCACGGTCCATCCCGCGCCAGGCACGCCATATCGGCAGAGTTCGGAGAAAGGCGCGCCGCGCAGGCCCCGGCC
>CAYVFK010000094.1:2601-7283 GCA_964450925.1 uncultured Hyphomicrobiaceae bacterium
ATCCGTGACCAGGGTCGGCGCGCTGGCGTCAGCCAATCTGAAGGCGGCATTGTCGCTGTCGATTTGCGCGCAGATATCTAGCAAATAGCGAGCGTTAAAGCCAATTTCCAGTGGGTCGCCATTGTAGTCGACCGGGATTTCCTCCTCAGCCGAGCCAGCATCCGGGTTGTTCACCGACAGGGTGACTTTATTATTCGCGATATTTAGCTTCACGGCTCGGCCCTTCTCGCTGGAAAGCGTGGAGACGCGGTCCGTGGCCGCCGCGAAGGCATTGCGGTCGACTGTCATGACCTTGTCGTTGTTCAGCGGGATGACCCGGCCATAGTCGGGGAAAGTTCCGTCGATCAGTTTGGAGGTCAGCACGACACTCTCTGGCCCTGCCGCCTCTTCCCCTTCGCCTGCATCGAACACGAACCGGATCTTCGCGCCGGATAGCTCGATCTGGACTGGCGCGCTGCGGTCGCCCAGCAATTTGAACACCTCCGCGACGGTCTTGCGCGGAATGATGACGCCGGGCATCCCCTTGGCGCCTTCAGGCAATGGATATTCTGTCTTGGCGAGGCGGTGGCCGTCGGTGGCGACCGCGCAGAGTTTCTCGCCGTCTTCCGCTGTGACGGTATGGAAATAGATGCCATTGAGGTAATAACGCGTTTCCTCTGTCGAGATGGCGAAGCGCGTGCGCTCGATCATTTTGCGCAGCGCGCTAGCCGGCAGTCCGAAGCCGTGCGTCATCTCGTCGGAAGCGATGTCGGGAAAGTCCGTGCCCGGCAGACAGGAAAGCTGAAATCGCGCCGGGCCTGCTGCCAGGTTTACAGTCCCGCCGCCTTCATCCATTCCGAGCGTCACCTGCGTGCCATCGGGCAGTTTGCGCACGATGTCGTGGAGCATGTGCGCCGACACAGTGGTTTCGCCGGGCGAATCAGTGGCCGCGGCAATGGTCTCGCTCACCTCGATGTCCAGATCCGTCGCCTTGAGGCGGAGCACACCTTCGCGCGCAGCGATGTAGACATTGGACAGTATCGGGATCGTCACGCGCCGCTCGACGACGCTCGTCACATGCTGAAGGGCCTTGAGCAGCGCGGCCCGTTCGATCGCCAGTCGCATGGTCGGTTCCCCTGGAACTCACTTACGGGATCCGGCGCACGCCGCGCCGGATTTACCCCGCCGGTGCACGCATGCCGTGCGCCCACGGGGCCGGCACCGGCGCGGGGCACGAACCTTCGCGCCTGCCAGCAGGTTTGACAAGAGGTTTTCGCCGGTTGTCCCAAGCTCGAATGGACACTGGCAGCGAGGCGAAACACACAGCCGCGCCGCCATCTGCAGGACGGCGGCGCGGGCGCGCTCAATCGCGAAGCAGGCGCTTGAGGATTTCGACATCCTCACGCAGCGCGTTGTCCGCCGTGATCAGCTCGTCCACCTTGCGGATCGCGTGGAGCACCGTGGTATGATCGCGTCCGCCAAAGCGCCGGCCAATTTCCGGCAGCGACCGCGAGGTCAGAGATTTCGCCAAATACATACCAATTTGGCGCGGCCGCACAATGGAGCGATTTCGCCGCGACGACAGCAGATCGGAGCGGTTCACGCCGTAGTGCTTGGTGACCACACGCAGTATATCGTCGATCTTGATGCGCTTCGGCTCCTTGCCACGGACGAGATCGGCGATGATGTGCTCGGCCGTCTCCAGCGTGACCGGCTGGGCGGTCAGTTTGTAGGCAGCATGGATGCGGGTGATTGCACCCTCCAGTTCGCGGCCGCCTTCGGTCAACTCCGAAGCGAGAAAGTCGACGACGGCGTCAGGGATCAGAAAGCCAGGGTCCTCCACGGCCTTGTCCTGCGCCCGGCGCTTGAGAATTTGGTGGCGCAATTCATAGTCCATCGCCCCGAGTTCAGCCACCAGCCCGCCGGCAAGCCGTGAGCGCATGCGCGCATCGAAACCTTCGAGCTGCATCGGCACGCAATCCGCCGCGACGACCACTTGCTTGCCGCCGTCAATGAGCGAATTGAGCGTATGGCAAAACTCCTGCTGGAATGTGCGACCCTGCAGGAACTCCATATCGTCAATAAGCAGCACGTCAATATTGCGCAGCCGGTCCTTGTAGGCGGGCCCACCACGCGACTGCAGCGCCTCCGCGAAGCTGTACATGAAGCGCTCGGCTGTAAGATAGAGCAGCTTGGCGCTCGGCTTGCGCTGCTTGACGCCCCAGGCGATTGCATGGAGCAGGTGCGTCTTGCCAAGCCCGACCTTGCCATGGAGGTAAAGCGGGTTGTAGCGCGAGGTTTGCTCCCCTGCACTCTCGACCACTTGCAGCGCGGCCGCATGTGGCAGCCGATTTGCGTTGCCAACCAGGAACGACTCGAAGGTGAAGCGCGTGTCGAGCGGCGAGCCTTCGAAGCCTTCGCAGCCGGTGCGTGTGTCCACGGCGGGACGCGCCGCAGCGGGCGCCGTCGGAGCAGCCGACTGCCGCTGTGTTGCACCTCCGGCAGGCTGCTGCTTGGTTCGCACGGTGTCGTGAGGCTGGCGCACCCGGAAATCGAGCCGCTCCACCTGATCAAATTCCGTGCTGCAGCATTTCAGAAGGTGGTCAGAATAGTGCGATCGCAACCACTTGCTCAGAAACTTGGTCGGCACGGACACCTGAAGGCACCCGTCTTCCAACGATTCGAGTTCGACCCGGCCAAACCAGCTGGTGAACACGTCCTCGCCAAGCTCGGCCCGCAAGCGCTTCTGGATGCGCTGCCATTTCTGCTCCATTAAGGCGTATTGGTGCCGGCTGTCGGCGGGCGCCGAGCCGGTTCCTGCTTCTGCAGCTAGTTCCACAATAAAACCCCCGCTGTTCACGCCGCTGTCCAGTCAAGACGCGGCACAATTATCCTGACGCCGTCTGAATGCCCTCAAGACGGCGCTTATCTGCGATGTAACGCTGACGGTCTTGAATGCCGTTTCGGCGTCTACGCAGCCTTTGCAGTGAGCCCGGCCTGCCCGGAACCATCGTCGCTCGCCATATCCTGCAATGCGGTTCCAGCGCTGCGCGCTGGGCCGTCGAGGATCAAGGCATGGCTGGCAGGATCGGCCACGGGTGCGTCGGCATCCTGGCTCAGTGACTGCAGCCGTTGGCCAGCTGTCGGGAAGTCGGCCTCATGCGCCTGTAGGGCCGAGGTCGCCTTCGCCTCGCGGGTGAAGAAGCGCGCGCACAGACGCTCGGCGAGCGACTCGCGGGTGTGCCGAGTGGCCACGTCGCGCCAGCCCGTGGGCGTGGCGCGAGCCTCAGTGCGCTCGGAAACGCTGGTTGGCTGGGAGCGCGTGCAAAAATGCGCAGTTGCTGATGCGGACGTATCGCGAGGATTGCGTGCGAAAATACTCGTGAGTAAGCGCGACCGATTGGCCTTAATCGAATGGCCGTGCGCGTTTGTCATGTCGTCCTCCTGTCACGATGCCTGCCCAGGTTTCTTGATGGTTCATCGAGCGCGTTGCCCCCGACATGGAGGTGGAGCGTCGACGCCACGCAAAACGCGGCAGGCTGCAAAAAATCAAAACTGTTCAAGACGCACCCCTGCCGTTGCCGACAAAACGGGTCTGTCAGCCGGGAGTGGCGATACGCAATACTCGTTATGGATACACTCGCAGGAGGGGCTCAGCCCCCGTTCGGAAGCCATAGGTCTAAACAAAAACAGGTGAATTTGCAACCTCTGAGCGTTGTCCTCACTCCCCCTCCGAGTTAATTTGTGACGGCATTGTGACGTCCGAAAAACGAATCGCAAACATGTGCGTCACCGCAAATAACATATTGATTTTACTAATTAAAATTCGAACTGAAAAGGCGGTGTCCGGGCGCAATCATGTCAAGGCGCTCGCCCTGGCAGAACGACGTTTCGCCAGCATATGACGATAGCGCGCCACTCAATTTAAGGTTGTAGCCGCGCCCAAATCATTAATATAATTGTTTTTTCGGTTCGCCTCACCTCGCCTGGCGGCAGGCCGGCAGCCATCGAATGTGCTTTTTGAGCCACATGAAGCGGAAAGAATTGCCGACACGCAGCATTCGGATCGATGTAAAGATTTTCAAATTGATGTGGCCTCCGGGTTCTGGACCACGAGATGTAGGTGCCGGCTGCCGAGGCGGCTTGTCGCAGCAACGCCGTTGCCCGCCCTGGCTGCAGCCGCAGTTTCGTCTATCTGCGTTCGGGCCGGCCTTCCGCGATCTTAAAGGGTTGTTAAGAGACGAAGCTGATGGCTACTATCGCAGCGCGCGAGCGCATGCGCGGCTCAACGCATTCCGGAGCCGATGAGACGACCGCAATACCGCGTCCCCAACCTTCGAAGCGAAACGAAACGGTGAGACCGGCATGAGAGTGATCCGACGGGCATTCGCTGGCGTGTTGTTGGCATGCGCTCTACTGCTCGCCGTCGCTGCGGGTGCGCCACACCTTATTGATGGGCAAACGGTTCGCGATCAACTGGTCGTCAAGTTGTCTGCGTGGGCCGATGGAAAATTATCGGTCGAAGGCGATGTGCGACTCAAGAGTCTGTTCGACCTTTCGATCGAAGCTGAAGACGTTCGGATCGATGCGCCCGCCCGATTTCCGAGCGTCTCCAAAATCCAGATGCCGGTTCTGGCCGCGCGCCTCGCCCGGAGCAGAACACGTCCGAATACGGCGTTACCATTGCGATGCAGGACTCCAGC
>CAYVFK010000095.1:0-7206 GCA_964450925.1 uncultured Hyphomicrobiaceae bacterium
CTTGGATCGCCGGCTGACATGGCCGCGAAGGCCGCCGCTTGCGGCTATCCGCTGCTCAAGCTCAAGCTGGGCGGCGATGGCGACGAGGCCCGGTTGCGCGCTGTGCGTTCGGCTGCACCTGAAGCCCGGCTGATCGTGGATGCCAACGAAGCGTGGCGCGCAGACCAGCTTCCCGCGCTGCTGGGTGCTTGCGCTCAGGCGGGCGTCGAATTGGTCGAGCAGCCGCTGCCCGCTGGAGATGACGCCGCGCTGGCCGAGACCGCGCGAACTGTGCCCGTCTGCGCCGATGAATCCGCCCACGCCCGAGATGGGCTGACGGCCCTGCGCCGGCGCTACGACGCTGTCAACATCAAGCTCGACAAGACCGGCGGGCTGAGCGAGGCGCTCGCGATGCGCGCCGAGGCGCGGCGGCTGGGTTTCGGCGTGATGGTCGGATGCATGGTTGGGACTTCGCTGGCGATGGCCCCCGCAGTGCTGGTCGCGCAGGACGCAGACTGGGCCGATCTCGACGGTCCGCTGCTACTCGCGCGCGACCGCGACCCTGGCCTCGTAATGGATGGCGCGACAATCCATCCGCCTGCGCCCGCGCTTTGGGGATAATCGGCTGGGCGGCGCGGCAGCCTTGAGTTGTCCGCATTTTCCTGAATAGTTGCGTCAACGAACAATGAGTGGACGTAACGCGGCGGGACATTGACCATGATCGATCACCAACGGCAAATCCAGTGGCGCGCGAACTCGCGGCTGACGATCATCGCGCTTGTCCTGCTCGGCCTGTTCTTCATCGTCCTGCCGGTCGTAGGTCCGCTGCTCTACGATAGCTATGTGATGCGCTTCCCGCTGGGCTATCTGCTGGCCTCGATCGGCAGCGTGATCGGCCTCGTCGCACTGATCTACTGGATCGCGGGGCGGCAGGATCGCCTCGATGCGCGCTATAACGTCACCGGCGAGTATTAAGGATGGCGCTCAATTACCACTACCCGGTCGTCAACCCGCGGCTTGGCGCCAGCTTTGCGGTGTTCGCCAGCGCATTTGTATCCCTTGTCCTGACCTTACTGATCCTCGAACAGCTCGGGCTGGCGTCGTTCTGGGTTAACCAGGTCATGATCCTCGGCCCGGCCCTGTTTTTCCTGATCATCGGGCTGATGGTGCGCACCACCAATCTGGAGGATTTCTTCGTCTCGGGCGAGCGGGTGCCAGCGCTTTACAATGGGCTGTCGGTCAGCGCGAACGTCATGGGCGCAAGCGCGCTTGCCACGGCGCTGGGTGCACTGGTGTTTCTGGGTTACGACGGCCTGCCGTTGGTGCTGGGGTGGTGCGCGGGGCTGGCGCTGCTGACGATCCTGTTCGCGCCATATCTGCGCAAGGCCGGCAGCTTCACCATGCCAGGGTTCCTGGGGATGCGCTTTTCCTCGCGCCCACTGCGCGCCGTCGCCGCCGTGATGCTCCTCGCGCCGTCGGTGATGCTGCTGGCCGCTGAACTCAAGATCGGCGCGATGATCGCTGCTCTGTTCCTGCCACTGCCTGAACAGATGCTGATCGCGATCGCCGCGGCCTTCGCGATGTTCACGGTGCTGTTCGGGGGCATGCGCTCGCTGACCTGGGTTCAGTGTGCGCAAGTCATCGTGTTGCTGCTCGGTATTTCCGTGCCGCTGGTGATCATTTCGCTTCAGGTCACGAACCTTCCGGTGCCCCAACTCAGCTATGGCGCGATCCTGGAGCCGACCGCTGCGGCCGAGCAGGCCAAGGGCATCCTCGACGCCAGCCCGCAACCCCTGTCACAAGCCCTGCCAGGGGTGGCGCCCGAGCCGATAGGCAAGCCGTTCTTGCAAGCGTTCGGCGCGATGGGCGCGCTGGATTTCGTGCTGCTCGGCCTGTGCGTAATGCTCGGCACGGCGATGCTTCCTGCGGTGCACGCGCGCCTGAGCACGACGCCGACGATTGCCGCCGTGCGCGGTTCGATGGGCTGGGCCGGTCTGATTGCCGGATTCATGGTGCTCACACTCCTAGCTTATGCCGCGTTTCTGCACTCCGCCGTTGTCGAGCAAGTTATCGGCACACCAATGGCCGAACTGCCTGCGTGGGCGCGCTTTGCTGCCGATCTCGGGCTGCTGCGGCTGCAATCGGATGGGTTCGACCCGACATTCGGCGCGGCGCAGGCTTCGATCAGCCGCGATTTGAGCGCGCTCGTGCTCCCTGTCGCGGGCGGCTTGCCGCAGGTATTCACCGGCATGGCGGCGGCCGCGTTGCTGGCGGCGATGCTGGCGGGCGCGGCGGCGCACATCACCATGATCGGCAACATATTGAGCAACGACCTGTTTCATCCGTGGATGCGCCGGCCTTCGACAGCGGCACAACGACTGGCGGTTGCGCGCCTTGGAATGATCTTCGCCGCGATAGCCGGGGCATGGCTGGCGCGCGCGCTGAGCGTCGATCCGCTGCAGTGGATGCTACTGGCGTTCTCGCTTCTGGCCGGCGGGTTCTTCGCAGTCGTGGTGCTGTCGATCTGGTGGCGGCGGATCAACGCGGCGGGCGCGATGGCCGGACTGCTCGCGGGCTTTGGCCTCACCGCCGTTTACATGATCCTGGTGAGCGACGGCTCGGCGTTCATCGATCCGCTAACGGCCGGGCTGATCGGTGCGCCTGCAGCGTTCATTGCCGCGATCGCGGTGTCTCTAATTACGCCAAAGCCGAACGACCTGACGGCCGAGATTGCCGCCGAGATCCGCGTTTCGGGCGGCGAGACGCTCCATGCGCGGCTGACGCGCCTCTCAGCGCGCGGCAAGGCGCCGCGCCCCTAGCCATGAGCGACGTTGACAGCCGCGCCGGGATGCGTTCAATTTTTCTCGCGAAGCGCATGCCAACAGCGCAAACGCTGTGTTGCAACTTTTGCCAGGTATAAAGCCTTGGACTTCCCGGCCCCTGAAGAGCGCCTGGACCTGTATCGGCCGATCGAGCAGGTGCATACCTGGGGCTTCCTCCCGCAACAGGACGGCCACGAGGTCTATTACGAGGAGTGCGGCAATCCGCGTGGTATCCCGGCGGTGCTGCTGCATGGCGGGCCGGGCGGCGCGATCTCCGATGTCATGCGCCGCTTCCACGACCCGGACCGCTACCGCATTATCCTGTTCGACCAGCGCGGCTGCGGCAAGTCTCGGCCTCGCGCCAGCCTGGAGCACAACACGACTTGGCATCTGGTTGAGGATATGGAGCGGCTGCGCAGGCATCTGGGCCTCGACCGCTGGCAGGTATTCGGCGGCTCATGGGGTTCTACGCTAGCGCTGGCCTATGCGCAACGACACCCCGAGCGCGTCACGGCACTGATCGTGCGCGGTATCTTCACGCTGCGCCGGGCCGAGCTTCTGTGGTTCTACCAAAGCGGCGCGTCCTGGCTGTTTCCCGACGCCTTTGAGAAGTTTGTGGCTCCGATCCCGCCCGATGAGCGCGACGATATCATCGCGGCTTATTACAAGCGCCTGACTGCCTCCGACGAGCAGGCGCAGCTTGAGGCCGCGCGGGCCTGGAGCGTGTGGGAAGGCTCGACATTGGCGCTCCAGACCGACGCGGCCACTGTCGAAAAGTTCAGCAACAGCGCCTATGCGCTCGCCTTTGCGCGGATTGAGTGCCACTACTTCTACCACGGTGGCTTCTTCGACTATGACGGCCAGCTTTTGAACGAGATGGACAAGATCAAGCATCTACCTGGCGTGATCGTGCAAGGCCGCTATGATTTGGTGACGCCGCCGGCGACGGCGTGGCAGCTTGCGAAACTGTGGCCGAGCGCACCGCTGGAA
Source organism: uncultured Hyphomicrobiaceae bacterium (assembly GCA_964450925.1). GTDB lineage: Bacteria > Pseudomonadota > Alphaproteobacteria > Rhizobiales > Rhodomicrobiaceae > Dichotomicrobium. The sequence continues at coordinate 3,792 of CAYVFK010000095.1, forward strand.
ATTGTGCCGGACGCCGGCCACGCGATGACCGAGCCTGGCATTGTTGACCGGCTGGTGCGCGCCACGCGGAAATTTGCTGAATACGGCTAGCTATTCGGGAGGGGACATGGGGGTCACTTCAACGCTGGGGCCGATCATAGCTGTTGCCGTCGGCGTCGCGGCGCTCGTTCTGGCCGTCCTGATGCTCGCAACGATCGTCTCGGACAATTTCCGGCTGTGGCCGACGCCCGGCAAGAATAGCTGGCAAAATTATACCTTCTGGCCGCTGTTCCGCACCAGCATGGGCGGGCTGCCGGTTGCCGCGATCTTGCTGGCCGACCTGAGCGGACCGCTGTGGTGGCTGCAATTACTGGTCGGCATCCTGATGATCGTGGTGGGCTTTGGCCTCACCTTCTACGCCTATTTCGACCTCGGTATCGAGAACACTTACGGCGCGGATGAGAGCCTCGTGACGGACGGCCTCTACCGCTACAGCCGCAATCCGCAATATGTGGCGTCGATCATTGGCTACATCGGCATCGGCGCCGCGGCCGGATCTTGGACCATCTGGGGGCTGGTCGCGCTCGCGGTGCTGGTTTACGCGCTGATGCCGCTGGCGGAAGAGCCGTGGCTGCGCAAACGCTTCGGCGAGGTGTACGACGACTACATGAAAACGACGCCGCGCTTTGTGAGCTGGCGAAAGCTGCCCTTCATACACTTGCCGCAACAATCAGGTAACTAGATACGCATGGCGACAAACGTAGGGGGCATCATGCGGGCATTCCGCCGATCGGTCGGCACTTTGCTTACGTTGGCCTCGATGATGTTCGCCGCGGGTGCGGCCGGGGCGCAGGAGCGGCCGGCCAAGCATGTCTTCGGCTTTGTGAATGGTCCTGTGGCGCTGGAAGCGCGTGCGATAGGCTCCTATGCGCGCGGCTGCCTCGCCGGGGCGCGCGAACTGCCCGTCAACGGCCCGGCCTGGCAAGCCATGCGCCTGTCACGCAATCGCAACTGGGGCCACCCGGCGCTCCTGGATTATATCGAACGGCTGGCGCGAGACGCGCAAGAGAAAGACGGCTGGCCTGGCCTGCTGGTCGGGGACCTGTCCCAGCCACGCGGCGGGCCGATGCTTACCGGGCACGCCAGCCATCAGATCGGCCTGGACGCGGATATCTGGCTGAAGCCCATGCCGGATCGGCGTCTGAGCCGTGCCGAGCGCGAGCGCATTTCCGCTGTGTCAGTGCTGGCCCGGGACGGACTATCCGTCAACCCGGATGTCTGGACGCATGGGCATGTCAAGCTGCTCAAGCGCGCGGCATCCTATCCGGAGGTGGCGCGCATATTCGTGCATCCAGCGATCAAGAAGGCGGTTTGCGAAGCTGCGGGCAACGATCGCGATTGGCTGCGCAAGGTGCGGCCCTGGTGGGGGCACCATTACCATTTCCATGTTCGGATCAAGTGTCCGCCTGGTTATGCCGGATGCACGAACCAATCCGCCCTGCCGCCGGGCGATGGATGTGGCGAACCGCTCGACTATTGGTATCGCCTGCTGACCGCCCCGCCGAAGCCAGCCGCGCCGAAAGCGCCGAAAGCGCCGATGACCCTCGCCGACCTTCCGGCCGCATGCCAGAGGATTGTCGGGCGGGACGGGCCGCGGTTCGGTCCGCCGGTCGGTGAGGTGCCGGTTCCCGCGCCAAAACCGCTGGCCGTTGGCATGAGTGGAGGCTGATATGGGTCGCTGGGTCTGGACTGCCTTGCTTTTCGTCACACTCTCTGGAGGGCCGGCCGCAGCAGACCCGCGCGATATCCGGGTCGAAGCGCGGCCGCTGTTCCTCGACAACGCCAAACCGGATCGCACACGCTTTGGCAAGCTGACATGGCTTGGCGGGCTGGTCTTGCGGTCCTCGGCGGGTGCGTTTGGCGGTTATTCGGGCCTCGCCGTGAGCGCCGACGGCTCCGAACTGCTGGCGATTTCCGACCGGACTTCGTGGCTGAAGCTACGCCTGAGGGAACGTGACGGACAGATCATCGATGTCGGAGAAGCGGTGATCGGCAAATTGGCGCTGCGCGAGGAATGGGACAATCCCGACGCGGGGCGTGGACTGGAGGATGCAGAGGCGCTGGCCCCGATCGTGCCGGGGGCGCTTGCAGGGGATTACTACATCGCCTTTGAGGGCACACATCGTATCCATCGCTACCGCTTTGACAGGGCGGATTTTTCAGCGCCGACGGGCGCGCTGACGCTACCGCCCGAAGCGCTGCGTTTGCCGGGCAACAAGGCTCTGGAGTCGCTGGCCATCCTGCGTGCTGGCGCGTATGAGGGCGCGGCGATCGCCTTCTCCGAGCAGCGCGCACATAGCAGCGGCGACAGCCTGGGTTGGCTATTTCATGACGGCAAGACCGAGCAAATTCGACTGAAGCGTAGCGGCATGTTCGACATCACCGACGCGGCGGCGCTACCGGATGGTGGTCTGATCGTGTTGGAGCGCTATTTCGCCGGGATCATGCGCGGAGTGTTCATGCGCATCCGACGCATCGACGCCGCCGACATTCGGCCGGGCGCACGGTTGGATGGCGAGGTGCTTTACGAGACGAAAGGCGGGCGGATGGTGGACAATATGGAAGCCATCGCCGTGCATACCGACGTAGACGGGCGCGTCATCCTCACGATCATGTCCGACGACAATTTCAACCCGATCCAGCGCACGCTGTTATTGCGCTTCGCGACGGAGTGATTTGGTCAGGAAACCGCTTCGCTCTCGCCGGCTGTCGCACGCTCGGCCAGCGCCTTGCGCAAGTCGCGTTTCAGCTTCAGCGCGCGCGACGAAAGTTGCGCGTCCGGGGCCTTCAACAAGAACGCGTCGAGACCGCCGCGATGGTCCACCGTCCGTAGAGCGTGAGCGCTGATCCGCATTTGTACGCTGCGCTGGAGGGTATCGCTGGTGAGCGTCACGTCGCACAAATTCGGCAAAAACCGCCGGCGAGTTTTGTTGTTCGCGTGGCTGACGTTATGACCCGTTTGCGCGGACTTACCGGTTAGCTCGCAACGGCGGCTCATCAGAGTCTCCCGAAGGGTTAGAGCATTTTCAGCAAAAGTGAGGACTGGTTTTGCGTCCGAAAATGCGGGAAAAAAACGTAAGATCGCGTTCACAGTTCCGACTGTCTCAACGCGCTCTGAATAACAGCGTAACACCACGCGCTAAAAGCGCGCGGTGACTGGATCATTAGCCGCTCGACACGGCACCGTCAAGAGAGGCGGAGACCATGAGCCTCCGCCTCACCATCTTTTATCCCTGAGGCTGCGGCTCCATGCCGCCGGTGTCCGGCTCTTCGCCGCTCTTCGACTTGCTGCCGGCACTTGGAACCGCGGACGAACGCTTGCGTGGCTCACCCTCCGCCGGCTGCGCCGCTTGGAATTCGCGGATCGGCGGTTTGC
>CAYVFK010000096.1:0-7178 GCA_964450925.1 uncultured Hyphomicrobiaceae bacterium
TTTCACGCCACCGCCAAAAGTTTCTTCTGCCGTGGTGACGCTGCGCCCGCGGGCGGCGCCCGAGCCGACCTGCCGACTGGCAAGCCTTGCGGCCGTCACAGCCGCTGCGTTCGGGCAGCGCCGCAAAATGGTCCGAACAAGTCTCGCCCGGCTTACGGATGATGTGGAAGGATTGCTGAGCGACGCTAACATCTCTCCAAGCGCGCGCGCAGAGCAGCTCAGCGTTGAGGATTTTGCCTACCTCGCCGCCGCTATCGATGCGCGCAAAAACGTGGGGATTCAAAGATCCCGCTGAAGCTGCGCAACCAGTTCGCCCAATCGCCTCTGGCGCGCGCGCCGCAGCCGCTCTGCGCGCAGGATCGCACGAAGGTCGGCGAGGCTCGTGTCGAAGTCGTCGTTCACGATCACGTAGCGGTAGTCCTGCCATGCATCGATTTCGCGCGGTGCGCCGGCCAACCGTTTCTCGATATTCTCCGGCGTTTCAGTCGCCCGCCCGAACAGCCGATGGCGAAGAGCTTGCGCTGTGGGCGGCAGAATGAAGACACAGACGACATCGTCCGGTGCCGCCTTGCGCAGTTGCGCGCCGCCCTGCCAATCGATATCGAACAGCACATCGGCTCCGCGCTCAAGAGCCCGCGTCACCGGCAATCTGGGCGTGCCATACAAATTGCCGAACACATTCGCCCACTCCAACAGTTCGCCGCGCTCGCGCATGGCCGTGAACTCCTCGGGCGTGACGAACCAATAGTCCACGCCATCGGTTTCTGTTGCGCGCCGCGGTCGCGTGGTGAGGGAGATGGAAGGAGCGATATCGGTTTCGATCTCGAGCAGCTTGCGCGCGAGCGAGGTCTTGCCGGCGCCCGAAGGCGAAGAGAGAACAAGCATCAAGCCTTTGCGCGCGGGCGCCTGATGTGCAGTGGGACCGGGTTCGCCGTGCTCGTGCGTTGGCATCATGCTCACGCGTTATCGTTATCCGCAGGTTGAATAGCGTGAAGCGCGCCCGTATCGCAAGAGCCAGCTCTTCAGCGCCGCGCGCGAACCGGCAGCGGTATCGGTGGACGCGCAGACGCAGGCACAACCGTTTCACTCGCAATTGCGGCCATCGCGCCAGTCTCCGGGCGTGGCTCGACAGATGAACCACCCTGCTGTTCAGCGCGCGCCTGCTCCTCGCGCATCCGCTGCTCGACCTTGCGCCACTCCGCGACATTACGGTTGTGCTCCGCCAGCGTGGTGGCGAATGCATGTCCGCCTGTGCCGTCCGCAACGAAATAAATCGCGTCGGTTTCCTGTGGGCGCAGCACCGCCTCGATGGCGGCGCGCCCCGGATTAGCAATCGGCGTCGGCGGCAGCCCCTTGATGACATAGGTGTTGTAGGGCGTTTCCTTGACGATTTCACTGCGATAGATCGGACGGCCAAGCGAAGCGCGCCCGCCGACAAGGCCATAGATGATGGTGGGGTCCGATTGCAGCCGCATCCCCTTGCGCAGCCGGTTAATGAAGACGCCGGCCACCTTCGAACGCTCGTCCGCCAGCCCGGTCTCCTTTTCCACGATCGAGGCCAGGATCAGCGCTTCATCCATCGTATTGATGGGCAGGTCGGCATCACGCGTCGGCCAGACCTTTTTGAGGAACTCTTCCTGCGCTGTGCGCATCCGGGCGATGATATCGCTGCGCGAGGTATTGCGGGCAAAGCGATAGGTGTCGGGCATCAGTGAGCCTTCCGGCGGAATCTCTGTGATTTCGCCAGTCAGTTCCGCCGTGGCGCGCAACCGCTCAACCGCCTGGAGGCTGGTCCAGCCTTCGGGAATCGTGACGCTATAAAGAATAGCATCGCCCTCGATCAGCGTGTCGAGCACTGAGCGCATCGCCGCGCCGCTCTCGATCGCGTAGTCGCCAGCCTTGAGCTTTGCCTGAGCGCCGAAATAAAGCACAGCGGCCATGAAAATGCGCCGATCATGGATGATGCCTTCGCGCTCCAGTCGGCTGGCAATGGCGTTGACGCCTTCTCCGCGTGGGATCGTGACGACTGTATCGTGCTGGAGCGGGCCAGCGCTGTCGAATTGCATCTTTGCGTAGTAAAACGCACCGGCGAAGCCGAGCATGCCAACAAACAGCGCGGTGAAAGCGGCATTTAGGAGCGCCAACAGCGGTCGCTGGCGCGGGCGTTTCGGCTTGCGGCCCAGCGGTGCTTCTGGCGGCTGATCAGGCTCCAGCGCCTCGGACGGGCTGCGTGGCAGGACGCTGAAATCGTTGCGCCCGCCGACATAGCTTTCCGAGGCAAAACGTTCGTCCTTGTCCCAGTCGTTGGAGCCAGGCGGCATTGTCACACATATCCCTGCGTTGCCAGGATGAGCTGCAAATCGCCGTCAAACTTGCTTTCAAATATGGCAAGAGGGCGTCGTGCGGCCAGCGGCGTACACGCTGGCGGTGCTTGGCTCAATCGGCGCGGCGGATGACCAGCGAGGCGTTGGTCCCTCCGAACCCGAACGAATTGCTCAGGACCGCTTCCACGCGCGCTTTTTTCGCTTCGTGCGGCGTCAGATCGATCGGCGTTTCCACTGATGGATTGTCGAGATTGAGCGTGGGTGGAATAATATCATCGCGCAGCACCAGCGCGGCGAAAATTGCCTCTGCCGCCCCAGCCGCGCCGAGCAGATGGCCGACGGCGGATTTGGTAGAGGACATCATCAGCCCGCTGGCGGCATCGCCGAACAGCCGCTCGACCGCCCGGACCTCGATTTCGTCGCCCATCGGGGTCGATGTGCCATGGGCGTTCACATAGCCGATCTCTGCCGGTTTCATGCCCGCGTTGCGCAGCGCGGCTTCCATGCAGCGATAAGCACCGTCGCCGTTCTCTGCGGGAGCGGTGATGTGATACGCGTCCCCCGACAGCCCGTAGCCGACAATCTCGCCATAGATGCGCGCACCGCGGGCCTTGGCGTGTTCGTAGGCTTCAAGCACGACAATGCCCGCGCCCTCGCCCATGACGAAGCCGTCGCGATCGCGGTCAAACGGTCGAGATGCACGCTGCGGCGTATCGTTGAAATTGGTCGAAAGGGCACGCGCTGCTGAAAAACCCGCCACCGAGAGCCGACACAGCGGCGATTCGGTTCCTCCGGCGACCATTACATCGGCATCGCCCAACGCGACGAGACGGTACGCGTCGCCGATGGCATGCGTGCCGGTCGAACAGGCAGTTACCACCGCGTGGTTCGGCCCCTTAAAGCCGTAGCGGATCGATACATAACCGCCGGCCAGGTTAATGAGCCGGCCGGGGATGAAAAACGGGCTGATCCGTCGTGGCCCTTTCTCCGCCATCAGCAAGGAGGCGTGTTCGATCCCTTGCAGACCACCGATCCCCGAGCCGATCAGAACGCCGGTGCGCACTTGATCCTGATAAGCCACGGGCTTCCATCCGGCGTCTGTCAGCGCTTGTTCGGTGGCCGCCATCGCAAAGACGATAAAGTCATCGACCTTGCGCTGTTCCTTTGGCTCCATCCAGTCGTCTGGGTCGAACTCGCCCGCTCCGCTGCCTTTGGGAATGAAGCAGGCCACCTTGCAAGGCAGATCGTCGGTCGGAAATTCGTCAATGCGCCGAGCGCCGCTCTCACCAGCGACAATTCGGCGCCATGACGCATCCACCCCGCAGCCGAGCGGAGAGACCAGACCCATTCCAGTTATGGCGACACGTCGGAAGGGAACGGATGGAGGCGTGTGGGCCATAAACGACTCACTGCGTGAATGAAGGGGAATGACCGCAATGCGGAGCCGATCGAATCGGCGTGCGGCTCATGCTCACAACGCCTAATACCGGGCCGGTCCAGCAGACACTGGTGTTCATGAACCAGCGTTTTCTTCGAGGAACTTGACGGCGTCGCCGACGGTCTGGATGGTCTCGGCGGCATCGTCGGGAATTTCGCAATTGAACTCCTCTTCGAACGCCATCACAAGCTCGACCGTGTCAAGGCTATCTGCCCCTAGATCGTCGATAAAGCTCGCGTTCGGCTGTACCTTTTCAGCTTCAACGCCAAGATGCTCAACGACGATCTTTGTTACGCGTTCAGAGATATCACTCATTTTCGCCTCGCTGTGATGAGAATGTCCTCAACCATAAGCCATACTAGGGATTTAGACTTGGGCTGGGCTGGCGCGCAACCCTTTGTGCGTTCGACACCGCTGAACAGCGGATTACGGCTGCGGGCCGCCCGCGCAAAAGCAGAGGTAGTTAACACGTTTCCGAATCCCTGACCAGACGTGCTATTCCCGCCGCGCGCACGCAGATGTGCGCCGCCCAAGCGGTTATCGCCGATCGCATAAGCGCTGGGTGTCATCGGCTCAGACCATTGCCATGCCGCCGTTGACGTGCAGTGTCTCGCCGGTCACGTAGCCGGCCTCGTTGCTCGCCAGATACACCGCAGCAGCAGCGATGTCGCCGGGCTTGCCGAAGGTCCCGGAGGGGATCGCGGCGGCGATGGTCTCGACCTGCTTTTGGTTGAGTTCTCCGGTCATCGCGGTTTCGATGAAGCCTGGCGCGATGCAGTTTGCGGTGATCCCCCGCGGAGCCACTTCGCGCGCCAGCGACTTGGTCATGCCGACCATCCCCGCTTTTGACGCGGCGTAGTTGCCCTGCCCCGGATTGCCAAGCACGCCGGAGATCGAGGCAATATTGATAATGCGGCCGAAACGGCGCTTCATCATGCCCCGCAGCGCGCCCCGGCAGATCATGAAGGCCGCGGTGAGGTTCACTGCGATGACCTGATCCCATTCCTCGTCTTTCATGCGCATGAATAGATTGTCACGCGTGATGCCGGCGTTGTTCACGACGATATCGAGGCTGCCCAGTGCCGCTTCGGCCTGGCCCGCCAATGCACTCACCGCCGCGCGGTCGGCCAGATTGCACGGTAATGCCACCACGCGTTCGCCAAGTTGCGCGGCCAGTTCATCCAAGCGCTCCTTGCGCGTGCCGGACAACGCCACATGCGCCCCCTGCCGGTGCAGCGCCATTGCCAGTTCCGCGCCTATGCCGCCCGTCGCGCCCGTGACCATCGCGCAGCGTCCCGTCAAGTCAAACATTTGCAGCCTCACCTGCCCAGTGCGTGTTCCGCCTCGGCTCGTTGCTCAAGCCTGCGCGCCAAATTTCGTGCCCGCTATGTCTTCGGCAGTTGCGATGGCGCAGGTGTCGAGGTCGCGCGAGATCCGCCGCGCCAGCCCACTCAATACCTTCCCCGCGCCTATCTCGTAGACCTGGCTGACGCCCTCGCCCGCCATGAATTCAATTGTCTCGCGCCAGCGCACTGCCCCCGTCACCTGCTCGACGAGCCGCTGGCGCAGTTCGTCCGGATCGCTCACGGGTCGCGCAAGCACATTGACGACCACAGGCACCCGCGGTGCTTGGAATGCGACCTCGGCGAGCGCTTCGGACATGCGCTCAGCCGCCGGCTGCATCAAGGCGCAATGAAATGGCGCGCTGACCGGCAGCAAAACGCTCCGCCGTGCGCCGCGCTGGCGCGCAAGTTCCACAGCACGGTCGACCGCCGCCCGAGCTCCGCTGATGACGACCTGCCCCGGCGCGTTATCATTCGCAACCTGGCAGACATCGCCGTTCGCCGCCTCGCGCGCGGCGTCGTGCACCTTATCGAGATCAAGTCCCATCAGCGCGGCCATCGCGCCCTCGCCCACCGGCACGGCCGCTTGCATCGCTTGACCGCGAATGCGCAGAAGCCGCGCCGCATCGGAGATGCTCAGCGTACCCGCGGCGGCCAGTGCGGAATACTCGCCCAGCGAATGCCCCGCAACATAGCGCGCCTGCTCGGCAAGCGACAAGCCGTGCTCGTCTTCCAGCACGCGCATCACCGCCATCGAAACCGCCATCAGCGCGGGTTGAGCATTTTCGGTCAGCGTCAACTGATCTTCAGGCCCGTCGCGCATCAGCGCAGACAGGTCCTGGCCGAGCACCTGATCAACTTCGTCAAATACCTCACGCGCGGCCGCGAAGTTCCTGGCCAGATCAACGCCCATGCCGACATGCTGACTGCCCTGGCCAGGAAATGTGAAAGCCGCCTGCATCATCCGTTTGATTTCGTGTTGGAGTCGGGAATACGGGCTCTTGATATCTCTTGCATCGCCACCGCGCGCACATGGCGCATGGAAATCCGCAGTGGTTGATGTGCGCTCAAAGACACTGTTTGAAACGAGGTTGTCAAGACCGACGCCGCGAAGTCTGGCGCGCAATCACAAAGAGCGCTGCCCGGGCTGGCGCGTGGTTATCGCAGAATTTTGTTGCATATCCGCAGCCTCAGGCGATATCACTCAGGCCAGTCTCGGCTGAAGGCTGAACGGGCGCATCAGTGCGCGCCGGTGTCTTCGCTCTTTTGGTCGACCTTCTTTGAGCCTTTCCGCTAATCCGCATGGGGCTCAAAAGAGGCTTTGCGCCGGGACATGATGAAGGAAAGGCGATAAATCATGCCACAGTATGAGCATGTGTTCCTCGCGCGGCAGGACGTGTCCGCGCAACAGGCGCAGAGCTTGCTCGAAGAATTTTCACAGGTTCTCACCAACCATGGTGGGGAGCTTGGAAAGACCGAGTATTGGGGTCTTAGGCCGCTGGCGTACAAGATAAAAAAGAACCGGAAAGCGCATTATCACATGATGAACATCAACGCGCCGCATGAGGCGGTGGCGGAGATGGAACGGCAGATGCGCTTGTCCGGCGACATCATCCGGTTTCTTACATTACGGGTGGACGAGTTGGATGAAAAGCCCTCGGCAATGATGAAGCGGTCCGACGACCGGCGAGGCCCCCGGCGCGGGGGCGAGCGCGGTGACAGGGGGGATCGTGGCGACAGAGGGGATCGTGGTGATCGCGGCCCGCGTGGAGGTCAGGAATGACGGACATTTCCCAGCTTCCGGTCCGGCGCCCATTCCATCGGCGGCGCAAGACTTGCCCGTTTTCTGGCGATAACGCGCCGAGCATCGATTACAAGGACGTCAAGCTGTTGCAGCGTTTCGTGTCCGAGCGCGGCAAGATCGTGCCAAGCCGAATCACCGCTGTGTCAGCGAAAAAGCAACGCGAACTGGCGCGCGCTATCAAGCGGGCGCGGTTCCTGGGTCTGCTGCCTTACATCGTGAAATAATCCGTCGGTCAACGGCGGGGGTTGGGGCGTACGCGCCTCTAACCG
>CAYVFK010000097.1:0-7171 GCA_964450925.1 uncultured Hyphomicrobiaceae bacterium
AGCCCAGCTTGGCGCGCCGGCCTTCCATATCCGCGTAATAGGCCAGCAGATCGTCAGCGCCCGCGCAATGTCGCAACTCCGGGCTGACGGGAAAGCCCCACTCGGCAATCGCCTGCATCACCTCGTATTGCGTTTCGGCGGGCAACTCCGCGACATCGCCCCAACCCCAGGCAAAGAATTTGAGCGGGCGCGACGCCGTGATCTTCGAATCCAGTTGGCGCACCGAACCGGCGGCGGCATTGCGCGGATTTGCGAAGGTCTTGGCGCCGGCTTCAGCCTGCCGCTCGTTCAGCGCCGCGAAGTCGTCGTGAGACATGAACACTTCGCCCCGCACCTCGAAGCGCGCCGGGAACGACTTGGCCCGCACGCGCTTCGGGATGCTCTCGATTGTGCGGATATTCGCGGTGACGTCCTCGCCTTCCGTGCCGTCGCCGCGCGTGGCGGCGAACGCGAGCTTGCCGTTCTCATACATCAGGCTCATGGACAAACCGTCGAGCTTCGGCTCTGCGGTGAAGGCGATATCCGTATCGGCGGCCATCCCGAGAAAGCGGCGGATGCGTTCGACGAAGTCGCGGACCTCATCATCAGCGAAAGCGTTGCTCAGAGAGAGCATCGGCACGCGGTGGCGCACTTTGGCGAACTTCGCCGAAGGCGCCGCGCCGACAGTCTGGCTCGGGCTGTCCGGCCGGACCAAATCGGGGAAGCGCGCCTCGATCGCCTCCAGCCGCTGGCGAAGCGCGTCATACTCCGCGTCGGAGATGACCGGTGCGTCTTCCTCGAAATAGGCGCGGTCATGACGGGTGATCTCATCGATCAGCGCCGCGTAATCCTCGGGGGCCTGCTCGTGGGAAAGCTCTTCTGGTGGAATATCGCGCACCGCGCTCACGCCGCGCTCCCGATCAGCCGCTTGGCCGCCGCGCGCGCCTCGTCCGTCACCTTCGCGCCGGCCAGCATCCGCGCGATCTCCTCGTGCCGGTCCGGCTCATCCAGCGGCGCGACGCGCGTCACCATCGCCTCGCCCTGCTCTCCCGGCGCGGCTTCCTTGCTGATGCGCATGTGCGCTCGCGCGTGCGCGGCCACCTGCGGTGCGTGCGTGACCGACAGCACCTGCACGCCCTCGGCCAGCCGTGCCAGCCTGTCACCGATCGCCGCCGCCGTCGCGCCGCCCACGCCGGTATCGATCTCGTCGAAGATCAACGTGGGCGCGCTGCCCCGCTCGGCGAGCACAACTTTCAGCGCAAGGATAAACCGCGAGAGTTCGCCGCCCGAAGCAACCTTCATGATCGGTCCAGGGACAGTGCCGGGGTTGGTCTGGACGTGGAAGCTGACGCGCTCCAGCCCGTCTGGCCCGCCGTCCTCGATAGGCTCCAGGGTGGTGATGAACCGGGCCTTCTCCAGTTTCAGCGGGGGCAATTCCCTGGCCACCGCCGCATCCAGCGCCTCAGCCGCCACGCGGCGCTTGTCGCTCAACTCGCGGCCGAGGTCCTGATAATGCCCGCGCGCGGCGCTCACCTCATCACGCAACCGAGAAAGCGCGGCTTCGCCCTCGGCCAGTTCGTCGAGCAGCCGCGCGAAATCCGCCTGCAAGTTCGGCAATTCATCGACCGTGACCCGGTGCTTTCGCGCCAGCGCGCGCAGCGCAAACAGCCGCTCCTCGATACGGTCCATTTCGAGTTCCGAGTAGTGCATCTCGCGCAGCGCCGTCTCAATCGTATCGCGCGCTTCGCCAGCTTCGACCAGCACGCGCTCCAGGGCCTCGACAACAGGAGCGAGTTGAGCGCCGCCGCCGAAACGCTCCAGCCGGCGCAGCGCACCGCTAAGGCGTTCTTCCGCACCATTGTTGCCCGACAGGCTTTCGAATGCAGCGTTCAGCTCGCTGGCGATCTTCTCGGCATTCATCATGGTTTGCCGCGCCTCGGCCAGGCGCTCTTCCTCGCCCTCTTCAGGCGCGAGCGCCTCAAGCTCGTCCAGGGTGTGGCGCAAGTAATCGGCGTTGTTCCGCGCCTGCGCCAGCGCCGCCTCGCGCTCGGCCAATTCGCCCTCGCGTGCCCGCCAGGCGTCCCAGGCGCGGCGCACAGCTTCGACGTCCGCGATCAACCCGCCATAGCAGTCCAGCAGACGGCGATGCGTGGCGGCATCGGTCATCGCGCGGTCGTCGTGTTGGCCATGAATTTCAACGAGCCGCGCGCCGGTTTCGCGGAGCATCTGCACGCTGACGGGCTGGTCGTTGATGAAAGCGCGCGTGCGGCCATCGGCCTGCTGAATCCGGCGCAGGATCAGTTCGCCCTCCGACTGAACGGCGTCGAAACCGGTCTTCGTGAGCCAACGGATTGCATCATGGGACTCCGGCAGATCGAAGCACGCAGTCACCTGTCCGCGAGATTGGCCGGCGCGCACGAGGTTCGCCTCGCCGCGTGCGCCCAGCGCCAGGCCAAAAGCATCCAGCAGGATCGACTTGCCCGCGCCAGTTTCCCCAGTGAGCACGCTCAGGCCGGGCCCGAATTCCAGATTGAGCCTGTCGATAAGGACGATGTTCTCGATCGAAAGGGCGCTCAGCATGATGCCCTTATACGATGATTCCCGGCCCGCGTTAGATAGGGCTGGCTTGTTGAAGCACGCGCCACTGACGGCTGATCCACGACCCGGAATCCTCGCGCGGCTCAAGTCCGTCGCTCTGCAGGAGCGCATAGGCGTCCTTATACCAGTCACTTTCCGGGAAGTTGTGCCCGAGAACAGCGGCTGCGGTTTGCGCCTCGCTGCGAATGCCAAGCGCCATGTAAGCCTCGGTCAAGCGCGACAACGCTTCCTTGACATGCGCAGTCTCTTGGTACTTTTCGACGACTGTGCGGAAACGATTGATCGCGGCCACATAATTCTGGCGCTTCAGATAGTAGCGGCCGACTTGCATTTCCTTGGCGGCCAACAGGTCTCGCGCGATCTTGATGCGCTTGCGGGCCTGTGGTGCATAGCGACTGTCCGGGTAGCGGCGCTCCAGGATTTCCAGTTCAGTCAACGCTTTTTGTGTGTCTGATTGATCGCGATCCGGCGTGTTGATCCGCTCGAAATAGGCGGACGCGATGATATGCTGCGCTAGCGGCGCTTCGTCCGTGCCCGGATGCAGCGTGAGATAGCGCCGGGCCGAGCTCACCGCTTTGGGATGATCGCCCTGTTTCCAGTTCGCGTAGGCGCTCATAACGATGGCACGGCGCGCTTCTGGCGAGTATGGATAATTCTGGTCCACCTCTTCGAACTTTTCCGCAGCCCCTTTCCAGTCCGACTCCGTGAGCAACGCATCGCCCTCGGCAAAAATCTGACCAGCCGTTTTCTCTTCCTGCGGCGCTTCGTCTTCGGAGAACATGCTGGACAACGAGGTCGAGGCACATCCGGCAAGCAGCGCCGCGAAAACCGCGACCAGCAGTAGCCGGGCCGCGCGTCCTGCCGGTGAAGCACGAAGCCTGTCGAGACCGGGCATGTGAGCCAACCTTTCCTTGCCGCACGTGCCGCCGTGCCGTGCGATAGCCGTGATAGCGCGCTTCGATGGCAGAAGACACGCCTCTTACCGGCAGCGCATCAGAATCGTCTGTATTTGAGCCTAAAGAACACAGCGAATATGGTGATTTTGTGCGTGATTCCGGTTGTAGATCAATCTGTGACCTCAGAGTTGCCGGGTTGTCCCGCTGCGCCAAGGAGACGGTGCACAAGGATCACATGCGCCGCCGTCTCGCCGGGGTGCGTCGCGCTGCCGCATGTTGACCGCCGCGCGCCCTTGGGTTCAAACCTATGCGTATGCACCAAGAAAAACTCGCAATGGAAACCGATGAACAAACAACTTTCCCAGGCGCAACATCTGGCTCTGTCGAAAAGCGAGACGCCGATACTTCTCCTTGAGGGGATTGCCGAAACGGCCGTCAAGGCGCTGCACCGCGACGGGTACACGAATATCGTGCACCTGAAAACCGCGCCCAGCCCGGAAGAATTGAAGGAGCGTCTGAGCGATGGGGTGCGCATGCTCGGCATCCGCTCGCGCACACAACTCACCGCGGACATCTTCGAGGCCGCGCCACGGCTTATCGCCGTTGGCTGTTTTTCCGTCGGCACCAACCAGGTCGACCTTGGCACAGCGGCCGCGCGAGGAGTTCCCGTTTTCAATGCGCCATTCTCCAACACACGCAGTGTCGCCGAACTGACCATTGCCGAAATCATCATGCTGCTGCGGCGCATCTTCTCGCGCTCAATGGCGGCGCATCATGGCGTCTGGCAAAAATCCGCAAGAGACAGCCACGAAATCCGCGGGCGCACGCTCGGCATTGTCGGCTATGGCAATATCGGCACCCAACTTGCCAACCTGGCGGAAGTCATGGGCATGAGCGTGATCTTTCATGACCAGACCGACAAGCTGCAACACGGCAATGTCGCCGCCGCTGGTGGACTGATGGACCTGCTCGCGCGCTCTGACGTCGTGTCACTGCATCTGCCTGAAACGCCGCAAACCAGGGGCATCATCGGTGAACGCGAGATTCGCGCCATGAAGCCCGGCGCGTTCCTGATCAACAATGCGCGCGGCTCGTTGGTGGATATCGACGCGCTGGCCGCCGCGCTCAAGGACGGCCATCTGCGCGGTGCGGCAATCGACGTGTTCCCTTCCGAGCCGTCGTCCAACGACGAAGAGTTCATCTCGCCGCTGCGCGGGCTGGACAATGTCATCTTGACCCCGCATATCGGCGGTTCGACGGAGGAAGCGCAGCAGCGGATTGGCTCGGAGGTCGCGCGCAAGCTGATCGAGTATTCCGACATCGGCTCAACGACGGGGGCGGTCAATTTCCCGCAGGTGCAACTGCCCGTGGCGGCTGCGCACGCCAAGCGCTTCATTCACATCCACCACAACATCCCCGGCATGATGCGCCGGCTCAACGATGCCTTCGGCGCACGCGAAGTCAACATCTCGGCGCAGTATCTGCAAACCGAGGGCGAATTGGGCTATGTTGTGCTCGATGCCGAGGTAACGGAAGACATTGCCGCGGATCTGCTCGCCCAGTTGCGCCGTCTGGAGGGCACGATCCGCTCGCGCATGGTCTACGGGCCGAGCAGCGCGTGATGCAAAAACCGCCTCGGCGCAACCGGTAGAAAAGCGTTGGGCACAGGCCGCTGGCCGATTCTGGGGACAACATGCCGTTTCTCAATCGTGCCAGGAATTTCGTGTGGGCCGCGCTGCGGCAGATCGAGGCTGAACGCGCTCAACTGGAGCGGGGTAAAGCCCCCCAAAACCAGATTGATGCACTCGACCAGGTCCGCGCGGCGCTCACCGACGGCGAGACGCGGCTCCAAGAAATCAGAAAGGCAAGCGGCCCACCGTCGCGTGTCGATAGAATGCGACTGGACTGGCGGCTGGTCGCCGCTGGCACGGTCGCGGCGATTATCGGGGTCGCAGGTGTCGTCGCTCTGGCCATATATCTGTTGACTCCGCCGGCCTTCACGACCGAGGAGCGCGCCTGCGCCGACTATATCCAGGGGCGCATCGCCTGGAACGACGACGGCAATACCCAGTGGACAGAGACTTCGCTCAAAGACTTGTGTCAGGGAACCGAACGCCCGGTGCAGCCTGGCCTGTGCTTTAACAACATCCGCAATATCCCGCTGGAGCGCGGCGCGGAGGTCCAGCGGGACTGGAAGAACGCGGTCGCATTGTGCACCGGAACGAACGACGCTCAGGAACGCATTTCCTGCTACCGCAACAAGGTGGCCCTGAATCAGCATTTTCGCGATGCCATCGAGACGTGTGCGCCTTTAGAGCCGATTGCGATTGCCGGGCGCACGAGCTGCGAGCGGCTTGTGCAAGGCAACATCGCCTGGAACCGCGAACGCGATACCGACTGGTCGCCTCAGCGGCTCGGTGCGCTTTGCGGCGAAACAGAAAAGCCGACCCAGCCGCTATTATGTTTTGACCGCCTGTTCCACGGCAGCGGCCCCTGGGACAAGGTGATCGCTGGTCAAAGCTTCCGCGCGATCCAGCTTTGCGCCGGGACCGATAGTGCCTCGGGCGTCACGAGTTGCGTCAGCCAACAACTTGCACGTCTTGATGGCGCAGGCCCGCCGAGCGGAGCACAGAGCCTCGACGCCGGTAAGCCAACGCCGGAGGCGGAAGCGCGCGCGGACCGGTTATTCGAGGCCGTAAGCCAAGCCTGCAACCCGCGCCGGCCGACTGACCGCAGCGCCCAATGCAAGAGCTTCGTGCAAGGCGACATCGTGTGGAGTGGCCAGGGCTATGACGAATGGCAGCCCGCCATCCTCGAAGAGCTTTGCGGCAATACCCGCCAACCCCAACAACCCGGATTCTGCTTTTCGCGCGCATTCAACGGAGAAATCGCGTTCGATGCCCAGGGCGAATCCAAATGGGCTTACGCCGTCCGGCTGTGTGCCGGCACCAACAACGCTGACAGCCGGCTCGCTTGTTACACGAACCAGCGCAATGCCGGAAAAGACAGCCTCGCAGCGATTCAGGCTTGCAAAGAGGCAGAACAAGATTGAAGCAGTAGGGGCTGGTAAAAAAAACGGTCGCCAAGCCAAGGCCAGCGCCCCTGCCGAGGGACAACTTTTCAGGAGCGATTTCACATGCCCCGTATCATAAGTTTGATGACGGTGATCCTGGCCCTGATGGCCATGGTCATGACCGCCGATGCCCAACCGCGTGGTGGCTGGGAAGTTTTGGGAGAGCAGCGTAGCCGGCCAGGCGTCGAGCGGCTCGTGGTCGACGTGCCGACCCGGCGCGCAGGGCGCTTTGACGCAGTTAAGGTCGCGGTCCGCGGCGGGAATATCCTGCTGCTCAGCCTAGAAGTCACGTTTGGCAACGGCGAGCGGCAAAAAGTCGATGTCCGCTTTCCTGTCACGGCCGGCGCGGAGGCCGGCCCGATCGATCTTCAGGGCGGCGCACGCTTCATCCGCTCGGTCGAAGTGCAGTACGGCTCGCTCGGCTTCATGGGCACGCCCACCGTCATCGTCTTGGGCCTACCAGCGCGTGCGGAGCCTGCACGGCCGGTGTTCCGCGATCTTGGTCCGCGTTGGGAAAGGCTCGGCGTTGAGCGCGTCGAGCGCGAGCGAGAGCGCGACGTGATCCAGCTTTCGCGCCGCGACGGCCGCTTCAATGCCATCCTGCTGAGGGTGCGGCAAAGCCCGA
>CAYVFK010000098.1:0-7162 GCA_964450925.1 uncultured Hyphomicrobiaceae bacterium
ATCCGCGCGGAAATGTATCTCGGCACATCGGGCATGCGCGCGCAGATGAAATACGCCGACAAGCGCGGCGCTCCTTGCGTGGTCATCCAAGGCGAGGATGAGCGCGCGCGCGGCGAAGTGCAGATCAAGGACCTGATCGAGGGCGCCAAGCTGTCCGAGCAGATTGAGGACAATGTGAGCTGGCGCGAGGGCCGCCCGGCGCAGTTCAGCGTGCCGGAAACCGAGATGGTGGAGGCCGTCCAGAGCGTGCTGGCGAGGTATGCCTGATGGTCGCCGAAACCGCCCGCGCCTTCGATGCGCTTGAACGCCAGGCCAATCAGCTCGTCGCGCTGTTTCAGGCAGCGGGCTATGAGCGTGTCGCGCCGGCCATCATCCAGCCCGCGTCGATCTTTCTAGACCGCGTGGGCGAGGCGATCCGCAGCCGCACCTATCTCTTCACCGATGCTGATGGCATGGAGCTTTGTTTGCGCCCGGACCTGACGATCCCGGCCGCGCGGCTTTACATGGAACGCCACCCCGGCGCGGACATTACGGCGCGCTACTGCTACAACGGCCCGGCCTTCCGCCATCAGCCGGCGGACAACGCCATGTTGCCGCGCGAATTCCGCCAGGCGGGTATCGAGCTTTTCGGCGCGGGCGACCGCGAAAAGGCAGAGGTCGAGGTGCTCTCGCTGGTGCATGACGGCATCACGCGGGCGGGTCTGCAAGACTTCCGCTTGCATATTGGCGATCTCGGCCTGTTCCGCGCGCTGCTCGACACGCTGGACCTGCCCGAGCGCTGGCGGCTGCGCTTGATGAACAGCTTCTGGCGGCCACAGGCGTTTCACGCCACGCTCCAGCAGCTCTGCGAAGGCGGTGCGGCCGCGCGCCGGCCGGAGGACGAGTTGGCACGGCGGCTGGACCCGAAGCACCGCGACGCGGCGGAGAGCATGGTTGGCGATTACTTTGCCGAACACGACATCGCGTTGATCGGCACGCGCACTCTTGGCGAGATCACCGAACGACTGATGGAGCGCGCGGCGGATTTGCGCGAAGCCCCGCTACCGCGCGACCACGCCCAGTTGATCGAGGCCTATCTGGCGGTGTGCGGCCCGGCGCGCGCGGCGCTAGCGCGGATCGAGGATTTGCTGAGTGAGGCGGGGCTGCGCATGAAGGGCGCGCTCGATAGCTACCGGCGCCGTTGCGATCTCATGCAAAAGGCGGACATGGACCTGAGCAATGCGGTGTTCTCTGCCGATTTCGGCCGCCACTTCGAGTACTATAGCGGCTTCGTTTTCCAGATCGAGGTGCCAGGCGCAGGGCGCGCCGGCCATATTGCGGGTGGCGGGCGCTATGACGGGCTGCTGGCGGAGATCGGCGCAGGCCTGGACGTGCCGGCGGTCGGCTCGGCGATTCACACCGAGCGCCTGCTGGCCGCGGTCCAGGGGACACTGGAATGACCGCGATTGCACAAGAGGCTGCTGCTCGGGACAAGCTGATCCTCGCCGTGCCGTCGAAGGGCCGGCTGATGGAGCGCAGCCTGGAGATCTTCGAGCAGGCCGGGCTGCCGCTGCACCGCGTCGGCCATGAGCGCGGCTATCGCGGTGCGGTGGAGGGCTGGGATGACATCGCCGTGCTGTTCCTTTCGGCATCGGAGATCGCGCATTATCTCGGCTCGGGCCGCGCGCATCTGGGCATCACGGGCGAGGACCTCGTGCGCGAGGAAATTCCGCGTTGCGAGGAGCGTGTTGAGCTGGTGCGCGCGCTGGGGTTCGGTCGCGCCGATGTCGTGGTCGCCGCGCCGGCCTGCTGGATCGACGCGCAGGGCATGGGCGATCTGGAGGATATGGCTGCGCTATTCTACCGTGTGCATGGTCGGCGGCTGCGCGTCGCGACGAAGTTTCCGGTGCTGACGCGGCGATTCTTCGCGAACTGGGGTGTAAGCGGCTACCGGATTGTGGAAAGTCTTGGTGCAACCGAGGGTGCCCCGGCCGCAGGCACTGCCGAGATGATCGTTGACATCACCTCGACCGGGGCGACGCTCAAGGCCAATCACCTGAAAGTGTTGGATGACGGCGTGATCCTGAAATCGCAGGCCAACCTCGTTGCATCGAAGATAGCGCCATGGGGCCAATCCGCGCTGGCCGCCCGCGCCATGATCGAGAATCGCATCGCGGAACTGCTCAGCGCTGACGCGGTGGGGTCTTGACGTCCACAGTAAAGTTTAGCGGCCGCCGTCCGCCGTCGGCGTAGATCGTCTCGCCGGTGATGTAGCTCGCCGCGTCGCTGGCGAGAAACTGCACGATATGTGCGATCTCCTCGGGATGGCCAAAGCGGCCCAGCGGCGTGCGCGAGAGCACCTTGCGCGCCGAGTCCGGATCGCCGGCGGTCGGTTTGAGCATGTCCGTCATGATGCTGCCCGGCGCGATCGCGTTGACGCGGAT
Source organism: uncultured Hyphomicrobiaceae bacterium (assembly GCA_964450925.1). Taxonomy (GTDB): domain Bacteria; phylum Pseudomonadota; class Alphaproteobacteria; order Rhizobiales; family Rhodomicrobiaceae; genus Dichotomicrobium. Next base: position 2,424 of record CAYVFK010000098.1, read on the forward strand.
GCCATGCCCGGCGAGCGCCAATGACATCGCTTTGGTGAGTTGCGACAGCGCCCCCTTGGACATTGAATAGGCGACATGGTCGGGCAGGGCGAAATGGTCGTTCACCGAGCTCATGTTGATGATGCTGCCCGGCCGCTCGCCGGCCTGCACTTGGCTGACCATCTGGCGGGCGACGGCCTGGCCGAGGAGAAACGCGCCCCTTACGTTGGTCGCCAAAACGCGGTCTAGCTCGTCTTCGCGCAACTCCAGGAACGGGGCACTGTCCATCACGGCGGCATTGTTGACGAGGATGTCGATGCGACCATAGGCGTTCAGCGTCTCGGCGATCAGGTTGCGCACATCCAGTCGCTCGGCCACGTTGCACAGGATGAAGCGCGCATCGTGACCGCCGCCGCCGAGGCCGTCAGCGACTTCCTCGCCCAGCTTTTCATTGACGTCGGCGACGACGACCTTCGCGCCGACATGGGCAAGCCGGTTGGCGCAGGCCCGGCCAATGCCGCGCGCCGCGCCAGAGATGATCGCAACCTTGCCCTCAAGGCTCATGGCCGGTTCCTTGGGCAGCGGCGCTTGCCGGTCACTGCACCTGCTCCGCCTCGAGATCGAAGCTGACCGTCACCTCTTCCGTCACGGTGATGCCGGAGATCGGGCCGTCTGGGCCGACGCCATATTCCAGCCGGTTGATCGTCAACTGGCCTGTTGCGCGCACTGTGCTGCCGGAAACGTCGATGGTGAATGGCACGGCCACCGCGCCACTGTTGCCTTTCAACTCCAGCGTGCCGTTCAGCAGATAGGCGTTCTCGCCCTCGGCCTTTTCGGCGCTGTCCGCGGTGAAAGTCGCCTGCGGATATTCGCTGGTGTTGAACCAGTTGGACCCGGGCAGGGTGCCATCCACATCGCCGTTGCCAGTGCTCACGCTGCCGATCTGGATGATGATCGTTGCTTCGGTTTGCTCAGGTGCTGCGGGATCGAACTTCACGTCGCCCGAGAATTCTTCGAACACGCCCTCGATCGTTTGGCCCGCGGCGCTGCCGGAAAAGCCGATCTCGCTCTGGTCGGGCAGGATTTTCCATTCCGCGGCGCGTGCTTCACCCGAAGCCAGAGGAACGAGCAAGCCCGCAAGGAGCGCGCTGGTCACAGCCTTTCGGGCACGGCTGGGCAACATTCTTTGCATGACATCATCCTTTAAAAGCAGCGCATGGCGCAACGCGGCGAGCGCGTGGACCGCCACCACGGCGACGAGCACCCAGGCAATTGCCCAGTGCACATATTGAAATACCGGCTCCCACGCCTGTTTGGTTTCGCTCGGCAGGCTGGCAAGCCAAGGGATATGCGGCAGCGTGAAGAGCCCGAAGACCTCTGTGGGGATCGACAACGGCGAGGCGGACACCCGCGCCCAGCCGCTCAGCGGAAGCGCCAGCATCAACGCATACAGGGCGGCATGCGCAGTCTTGGCCGCGCGGCGTTCCCATAAAGACATATCAGCAGGCATGGCCGGAGGCGGAGAGAGTTGCCGCCACGCCAGCCGGATCAGCACAAGCGCGAAGAGTGTGACGCCGAAGGACTTGTGGAGTTGATAGAGCCACAGCTTGTACTGGAAGTCGCCCTCCACGCCAGTCATGTAAACGCCAAGCCCGACCATGCCCGCGATCAACGCCGCGATGAGCCAGTGCAGGAGCTTGGCAAAGCCGGAATAGTCGCTACGGGTCATCGCGTTACCAGGTGCCAGTGTTATCCATGGACGCCCACGGCTCTTGCGGCGGCAGCGGTTCGCCTTTCTGGAGCAGTTCGATCGAGATATTGTCGGGCGAACGCACGAAGGCCATGTGGCCGTCGCGTGGCGGACGATTGATCGTTACGCCCTTGTCCATCAGCCGCTGGCAGGTCTCGTAGATGTTATCGACCCGATAGGCGAGGTGGCCAAAATTACGCCCGCCAGAATACGCCTCCGGATCCCAGTTGTAGGTGAGTTCGAGTTCGCCGCTGTCATCTCCTGGAGCCCGCAGAAAGATGAGTGTGAAGCGCCCCTTCTCGCTATCGCGCCGACGAACCTCTTTAAGGCCGAGCGCGTTGCAGTAGAAGTCCAGCGATTCGTCGATGTCGCTGATGCGCACCATCGTATGAAGGTATTCCATCCATCCTCTCCTGCATCTGGACGGCCGGCCGCGAATCGTTGGCCGGACGCCGTATCTGTCTGATGGGGAGTTAATCCCCGGGCCGAAACAGCGCAAGCAGTCGTTTCGACGCTGACAGAACCGTGAATAGCCTTTCGCTCCACCCGCAGCCCGTCACTGATTCGTTAAAATCACGCATAAGTTGCATTTTTGCGCTAGACCCTCATTAATCTTTATGCAACCTAAGCGTGTGTCGCGGTGGCGGAGGGCGTTTTCCACCTGTTGCCCAGCCGGAAATATGGTGGGAAGTCAATCACTTGGAATCGCCCGGCGAAAGGCTGAGGTGAAAGATAGTGAAAATGGCGTTACAAACCCGACGCGCGGCGCTAAATTTCGACAGCTAGCAAGATACGCGGCTGATACGTAGTCAAAACAGTGTTCCTGGCGATCGCAGGCGAAGAGGGCAACTCGCAGGCGGGAGCCGGGTCAAAAAGTAAGCGGGGGACTGACTAATGGGGGATAAACAACCTCCTCATTCGACGACGCTATCTGCGCTTTCGAAGTCCGGGGGCATGGATGTCGCGGTAATCGCCGGACAGATCAAATGGTTTGATGCCTCGAAGGGTTTCGGCTTCATCGTGCCGGACAACGGCTTGCCGGATATTCTCCTGCACGTCACCGTGCTGCGGCGCGATGGCTTTCAGACTGCGAATGAAGGCGCACGTGTGGTTTGCGAGGTAACCAACAGCGACAAGGGGCTCCAGGCCATCCGGGTCGTCGACATGGACGACAGCACAGCGATCCATCCATCGCAGCTGCCGCAGCGCACCCGTGTGCAGGTCGAGCCAGAAAGCGATTGGGAGCGCGCCATGGTCAAGTGGTTCAACCGCCAGCGCGGTTTTGGCTTCTTGACACGGGGCGAAGGGACCGAGGATATCTTCGTGCATATGGAAACCCTGCGTCGGTTCGGCTTTGCCGAGCTGCGCCCATTGCAGATTGTCCAGGTCCGTTATGGCAAAGGCGACAAAGGTCTCATGGCCGCCGAGCTTCGCCCGGATGGCAAGCCATCAATCCTCTCGTCGTCACATTGATCCACGGCGGGTGAGTGTCGGCAAACCGTGGTTTGCCGCGCTCGCTGTCGCGCTGGCGGCAATGATTGCGACTGGAGGCGCGGAAGCGTCAGAGCTACGCGTGGAGTCTGTCGCGCTGGTGAGCGAGACCGGTCGGCATATCATCAACGCCGAAATCGCCGATACGCCGCAAACCCGCGCGACAGGTCTGATGTTCCGGCGCGATCTGGCCGCCGATGCGGGCATGTTGTTCATCTACGACGACCCGCAGAACATCACCATGTGGATGAAGAATACCTACATCTCGCTCGACATGATCTTCGCCGACGCGCGCGGCCAGATCATCTCGGTTGCGCACGACACCGAGCCCTTCTCGACAGACATCATCGAGGCTGGCGGGCCCGCCAAGGTCGTATTGGAGGTGCCGGCAGGCACGGCGCAACGGCTGAAATTGAAACGCGGCGACCTGCTGGAACACGCCTCGGTAGGCGCTAGGTAATTCAGACCGCAGCGGCTCCGTAATAGATGTTTACGATATGCTCCGCCTCGGCGAAGAACAACCACCGCTCCACCGCAACTGCGATGATCGCGGACGCGACTGCGAGCTTAGTCAGCATCATCGCCACTATCAGTGGGCTGACGGCCGCCAGCGCGAGTAGCAAGATCGGCGCGGCCAGCGTGGCGAGAACGATCCTGCGCAGCTTCTCCGCGTGCTTGCGGGCTACATGATAGCCCATCTCGCGCTGCACAAAATTGGCCTGCGTGTGGGGTGCTTCGAGCTGGCGCACCTTGCCGATATGTCCCAGCCCGGTGGCCTGCTCTGCGGTATACTGGCGTGGCGCAGTGTCGGCGCTACCCCAATAGGCAAGCTTGATGACAACCGCCAGCGCGAAGGATGCAACCGCAAACCATGCCATCCACGGCGTGAACAGCCCAAAAATCTGCGCGAGCGCCACCAGCAGCACGGCACCGGTCGCGAGCGCCAGCGCAAGATAGACCGGCGGGACCCATCGGTTATACCAACGCGGGATGGTGCGCAGCGAGGCGTAGATCATTGCCGTGCAATAGACCGTGATGGCGGACGTGATCGCTGTGAGCCAGCCGGCAATGGCCCACAGACCGCCGTTCTGCTCGAAGAACACCCAGCCAATCGCAAAGACGCCTGCGGGGATATACGCGATGATTGCCGCCACGCCCTCGCGCGACAACCACGATGAGCGCCACTGGGAAAATGCCCTCCAGGCCCGCTCCGGGTGGCCGAGATGGAAGGTCGAGGCGAGCAGCCCGGCCGTCACGAGGCCAAGCGCGATGGCGAAGGCGAGGAAGCCGAACCAGCGCTCGGGCGGAAGCAGCCCGCTCGCGCCAAGCACACCCAAAAGGGCCAGCAGGCCGTACCCAGCCCCAGACATCGTCGTGAAGGCGATGACGGAATAAGCAGGATGCATATTGTTGCGCGCCTATCGTGAGAGGATGCGATCGGCCCAGGCAAAGAGCTTGTCAGCTGATCCGCCGGGCTTCGGCCCCTTGGCCATTTCGGCCAACGACATCGGCTCAGGCT
>CAYVFK010000099.1:0-7124 GCA_964450925.1 uncultured Hyphomicrobiaceae bacterium
GGCAGGCGTGCCGGTGCTCGGTATTTGCAATGGCTTTCAGGTGCTGACGGAAACAGGCCTGCTGCCAGGTGCATTAATGCGCAACGCGTCGCTGAACTTCATCTGCTGCGACGTTTTTTTGCGCGTCGAGCGGGCCGATACGCTGTTCACCGGCAGGTACAAGCCCGGGCAGGTCATACGCATCCCGGTTGCGCATCACGACGGTAACTATTTCGCCGACCCCGACACGCTGCAAATGCTTGGCAGCGAGGGACGCATTGTCTTCCGCTACTGTGATCCCAGCGGCCATGCCACGCCCGAGGCCAACCCGAATGGTTCGCAGGACAATATCGCAGGCATTTGCAGCGCAGATGGCCGCATCCTTGGTCTGATGCCGCACCCTGAGCGGCTGGCCGACCCGTTGCTCGGCGGCACCGACGGCATTCCGATGTTCCGCGCGTTGGCTGGGACCCTTTCAGGTCGGGCTGGCGCGCATCACGCGATTCACGTATGAAGACAACTTCCAGAGAGGCGGGCCATGACTTTCGACGAACAAGTTGACAAGCTCAAAGACGAACTGCGGACCAACCAGCTCGAGCCCGCTCAGCGCGCGGAGGCTGTCGCCACGCTCGTGAGCAAACTGCGGAACATGATCAGCAGCCGCCGGCTGGAATTTGCGCTGAATGACCAGCCCGGCAGCTATAGCGTGACGGTGAAGCACACAGGCACGAAGGAAGACCTGGCAGCGATCATCGTTAACGAGGACGGCGGCATCACCTTCCGCGCGATTGCGACCGATGAGGACGCCATGGAAGAAGACCAGAACGACGATCTTGGATATTTCCCGGCTTATGTCGAGTATTTCGACGAGGCGGAATTCCTTGAGGATATACCCGAAGTCCTGAAACTGGGCGTTGCCGAGTACGAGCTCGATCAGGAAGAAGACAATACGCCAAGCTGATCGGCTGATGGCCGCCGCGCAGGACATGACCCCTGAATTGATCGCCGAGCACGGCCTCAAGCCGGATGAGGCGGCGCGGATGATTGAAATTCTCGGCCGGCAGCCCACGCCGACCGAGCTGGGCATATTTTCGGTGATGTGGTCGGAGCACTGCTCCTACAAGTCCTCACGCGTATGGCTCAAGACGCTGCCGACCGAAGGCCCGCAGGTCATCCAGGGTCCGGGCGAGAACGCCGGCGTGGTCGATATCGGCGATGGCGACGCAGTGGTCTTCAAGATGGAAAGCCATAACCACCCGTCTTACATCGAGCCGTATCAGGGCGCAGCGACGGGCGTGGGCGGCATCATGCGCGACGTATTCACGATGGGCGCGCGGCCGGTGGCGAATCTGAACGCGCTGCGCTTCGGCGCGCCGGAGCACCCGAAGACGCGGCACCTGCTCTCCGGCGTTGTGGAGGGCATCGGCGGCTACGGCAACTGCACCGGCGTCCCCACCGTAGGCGGCGAGGTGAATTTCGACGCGCGCTATAACAACAACATTCTCGTTAACGCCATGTGCGTCGGCGTCGCCCGCGCTGATAAGATTTTCTATTCCGCCGCGCGCGGGGCCGGGCATTCGGTCGTTTATGTCGGCTCGAAGACGGGCCGCGACGGCATCCACGGCGCGACGATGGCCTCCGCCGAGTTTGACGACGACAGCGCCGAGAAGCGCCCCACCGTTCAGGTCGGCGACCCGTTCACCGAGAAGCTTCTGATCGAGGCGTGCCTCGAACTGATGGAAGGCGACGCGATCATCGCCATTCAGGATATGGGCGCGGCGGGCCTGACCTCCTCTTCCGTCGAGATGGCGGACAAGGGCGGCGTGGGCATCCGGCTCGATCTCGACCGCGTGCCGCAGCGCGAAGCTGGCATGAACGCCTATGAGATGATGCTGTCGGAGAGCCAGGAGCGCATGCTGATGGTGCTGCGCCCCGGCGCGGAAGCTCAGGCCGAGGCGGTCTTCCGCAAATGGGGGCTGGACTTTGCCGTCATCGGCGAGACCACCAAGAGCGGGCGCATCGAGATCTGGCACGAGGGCGCGCGGGAGGCGGATATTCCTGTGCGTGCGCTGAGCGCGGCGGCGCCGGAATATGAGCGCCCTTGGGTCGCGCGCCCGGCGCCCGCCGTGATCCGCCCAGAGGACGTGCCCGCGCCGGACAGCCTGCTCGGCGCGCTCGCGCAGATGATGGCAGGGCCGCACCTGTGTTCGCGCCGCTGGGTGTGGGAGCAGTATGATCACATGGTCATGGCCGATACCGTTCAACGCCCCGGCGGCGACGCGGCGGTGATCCGTGTGGGTGGACTGGGCAGCCGAAAGGCGCTGGCGATAGCCTGTGACGTGACCCCGCGTTACTGCGCCGCGGACCCGGAGACAGGCGGGGCGCAGGCGGTGGCCGAGACCTGGCGGAACTTGACGGCCGTGGGCGCGACGCCGCTGGCAATAACCAACTGCCTGAACTTCGGCAATCCCGAACGGCCGGAGATTATGGGTGAGTTTGCTGGCTGCGTGAGCGGCATCGGGCGGGCAGCGCGCGCACTGAGCTTTCCGGTCGTGTCGGGTAACGTGTCGCTCTATAACGAGACAAACGGTGTGGCGATCCCGCCGACCCCGGCGATCGGCGGTGTCGGGTTGCTGCCCGACCTGACGCGCATGGCCACAATTGGCCTCAAGCTGGATGATGAGATGCTCATCCTGCTCGGTGAAACGCGCGGCGCGCTGGGCCAGTCGCTTTACCAGGATCACGCCATAGGCGCGTTCGATGGCGCGCCGCCGCCGGTCGATCTGGAGGCCGAACAGCGCGCGGGCGATCTGGTGCGTCGGCTGATCCACGACGGCGTGACGCGGACGGTACATGATGTCTCGGACGGTGGCGCGCTGGTCGCTGCGGCGGAGATGGCGCTGGCCGGCGAACGCGGCATCGCGCTTGACGCAGGCGAGACAGACCTGCCCGCGCATGCGTTCTGGTTTGGCGAGGATCAGGCGCGCTATCTCGTGGCGGCCTCCGGGGACGCCGCGCAAACCGTCTGCGCCGAAGCTGAAAAGGCTGGTGTGCCTGCGCGCACCATCGGGCGGGTCGGCGGCGATGCGCTTTCATTGCCCGGAGAGACGCCGATCGCGCTTTCCGACCTCGCGCACATTCACGAAGGCTGGTTCCCGTCGTATGTGACAAAAGACTGAGCGCGCGAGTCGGACATTGCTATTGGCAGAGCCGGGCGCGATGTGTATGGTTTAGAAGCATTCAAGGAGATTGCTGATGCCGATGGAAGCCGATCAAATCGAGGCAATGATCAAGGCAAAGCTGCCAGATGCGCAGGTTACGATCCGCGATCTGGCGGGCGATGGCGATCATTACGCAGCCGTGATCGTTTCCGAGGCGTTCCGGGGCAAGACCAAGGTTCAGCAGCATCAGCTTGTATATGATGCCTTGGAAGGCAATATGGGCGGGGCGTTGCATGCGCTGGCGCTGCAGACCTCGGCGCCAGACTAAACCCCTCAATTCACCGCATGTCGAAGGACGCAATGATGGACCAGCAGAACGTTCACGACTGGATCAAGGACCAGGTTCAGAGCAATGATGTTGTCCTGTTCATGAAGGGCAACCGCAACTTTCCGCAGTGCGGGTTCTCTGCGCAAGTCGTGCGCATGCTCGATTATCTTGGCGTCGACTACAAGGATGTGAATGTCCTAGACGACAACGCCGTGCGCGAGGGCATTAAAGCCTACACGAATTGGCCGACCATCCCGCAGCTGTATGTTAAGGGCGAATTCGTCGGCGGGTGTGATATCCTGACCGAAATGTTTCAGGACGGCGAGCTTCAGCAGCACTTGGAGCAGAAGGAAATCGCCTTCGAGAAGCGCTCGGCGCCGGCATAACCGTCCGCGCTGCCAAGTGTGGATGCGGGAGAAAAATGGAAAATCTCTCGACGGACGGTTATAGGCCTTCGCTCGCTGCGCGTTCGTCGCTCGGTCGTCGTGGTCGAGAAAGCCGCGCTGAAAAGCCGACGGCGATCGCGTACCCGCCCCCGGTTGCCACGTCGGGGTTGATCCGGACGTCTCTGGTCGGCTTGATGATTATTGGCGCGACCGCGTCCCTCGTGCTTGGCCTCACCCTTCCGGTCATCGAACTCACATATTTCTGGCTGTGGTCGGACACGCACTCGCTGATATCTATCGCGCGCGCGCTGTATGCAGAGCAGGAGTGGTTCCTCGCCGGCATCGTGGTTGTGTTTTCGATGCTGTTCCCTGCGATAAAGCTGCTGTATCTGCTGGTTGCCTACACGACGATGGCCAGCGGCGCAGGTGCGCGGACACACATCCTGAATCGGATGTCGTGGCTTGGAAAGTGGTCGATGCTTGATGTGTTGGTGTTAGCGCTGGTGATCTTTTACGTGAAGGCGAGCGCACTAACAGACGCGGCGGCGTTGCCGGGCATCTATTTCTTCTCGGCCACTGTCCTGATGACGATGATCGCCTATGCGCTTGTGGAACACAGCCCCGGCGCGCGCGCCGATTGACCCGCGCGCCATGGCATGCGCTCAGCGGGAGTAGAACTCGACGACCAAGTTTGGCTCCATCATCACCGGGTATGGCACGTCGCTGAACTGTGGAATGCGCGTGAGGCTCGCGGTCATCTTGTTGTGGTCGACCTCGAGATAGTCCGGGACGTCGCGCTCTGCGCTTTCGATCGCTTCGAGCACCAGACCCATATCGCGCGACTTCTCGCGGACCTCGATCACGTCGCCTTCCTTGCAGCGGTAGCTCGGGATCGTGACGCGGGTGCCGTTGACCTTGATATGGCCGTGGTTGACGAACTGGCGTGCGGCAAACACGGTTGGCACGAACTTCGCGCGATAGATGATAGCGTCCAGCCGGCGCTCCAGCAGCCCGATCAGTGCTTCTGAGGTATCGCCTTTCTGGCGGGTGGCTTCCGTGTAAATCGCGCGGAACTGCTTTTCTGTGATATTGCCGTAATATCCTTTGAGCTTCTGCTTGGCGCGGAGCTGCGCACCATAGTCAGATAACTTGCCGCGGCGGCGCTGGCCATGCTGGCCTGGGCCATATTCGCGTTTGTTCACCGGGCTTTTTGGCCGGCCCCAGATATTCTCGCCCATCCGGCGATCGATCTTGTATTTGGCGCTTATGCGCTTGCTCATCTGCTCGGACTCCCAAAGTCTGAAAAAAGAAGGGTTCAGATCATTATCAAACGTTGCTTCCTGATCCGCGCGTGCGGGTGACAGGCGACCCGGCAAATCAATGATGCCTCAGTCAAGAGATCGCCACAGCAACGCAAAAAAGCGGGCACGCCTAGCACCCGCTTGAAAGACAGATAGACGTCAGCCGCTAGCGTTGTCAACAAGCTGCCTCAGAATAGGTGACGTCAGGAGTTTTTCGCGTCCCTGAGATAGGACTCGATGGCAGCGCGGACCTGGTTCCTATCGTCCTCGCTGCACTCGTACTTGCTTTCATCGGGATCAGAAATGATCTCAGGCTCTTGGGAGCCATCGCCCTTGTCCACGAAGCGTACATTGCCGCTCAGCCACATTACCGTAAACAGGTGTAGACGGTTGATGAAAAGCAGCTGTTCCTCGGTCCACTGATCCTTGGCGCGTTCCTGCCGCATCAGGGTGAGGTAGTTCTGCGCTTGCAGCTGTGGCAGATCACACATCTGAGCGTGTGCCGACAGGCGCGCCACCCGGATCACGCGACGCGCATCATCCACCGGGACGACGATCTGCGAGACATCCGACTTATCGATTTTCATCACGGAGCCGTCGGGGCGCTTGATTTCGCTGGGAATGGTCGTAAGCGCGAAGCCCGTGATGAGGTTGACCGTCTTTACGCTCAGCTCGCTATCGTCCTGGGCCAGCGCAGACCCGAATTGCAGGCATATTACTGCCACGGCCACAGCCAGGTATTTTGTCACAATCGTACTCTTCATCATTTGCCCCTGTCTCGCTGTCGAGGCGAGAAACCGCCCGTCCGTTCAAGTTTGGCAATAGCACAATCGCGGCGGCACTATGACATTTTCGAGTTTTCCCGAGAATGGCCCTCGTGACGGCGTGTCAGCGAGGCCACAATGCCGCGGAGCGTGCGGACCTCTTGGTCGGTGGCTCCCATACGTTTGAACATGTTGCGGATGCCTCGCACCATTCTGGGCCGCTTTTCCGGTGGGCGCAAAAAGCCTGAGGCATCAAGTTCGCGTTCCAAATGCTCGAAAAACCCGAGCAGCTCGTCCTGCGTTGCGGGGGTGCTGCTAGCCTGCCCCGCAGGATCGGCGAGTTCTGCCGAGCTTGTCGTACCGCTTAGTAAAGCCTTGCGCCACTCATAAGCGATCAGCAAAACCGCCTGCGCCAGATTTATCGAGGCAAAAGCAGCGACGACCGGCGCACTCACGATAACATCAGCGATCGCAATGTCATCATTTTCCAAACCCGATCGCTCCTTGCCGAACAGCACACCACAATTTTGGCGAGCTTTTGTCCGCGCCACCATTTCTTGCGCGGCGTCCTCGGGCTCCAGCACCGGCTTGTTCATGTCGCGCCGGCGTGCGGTCGTGGCGATAACGTAGTGCAGATCGGCCACAGCGGCCTTGAGGTCTGGAAACACCTTGGCATTGTCCACGACACTGAGCGCGTTCGCCGCATATGAGCGCGCGGATTCGTTTGGCCAGCCGTCGCGCGGCGCGACGATGCGCAGCTCTCCCAGCCCGAAATTCGCCATCGCCCGGGCGGCCGCGCCGATGTTGTCGCCAAGCTGAGGCTCCACAAGGATCACGGCCGGCGCCTCGGGGGGCTGTCCGAGGATGGTTGGATCGGGCAAATCGATTTTGGCCTGTTGCGACATTGCGGCTGTCTACACGGGCTGAGTGGCGCCCGCAAGGCTTGGCCGCGCGGTCCCGCCGCATTATGCTGCGCCGCGTCGACCCCAATAGAACCAATTCGCTGTAGACCGCGCGCAAGGACGGATCATGGAAAAAATCAAGGTCGCAAACCCTGTCGTCGAACTCGACGGCGATGAGATGACCCGCATTATCTGGCACTTCATCAAGCAAAAGCTGATCCTGCCCTATCTGGACATCGACCTGCGCTACTACGACTTGTCTGTGCAGCATCGCGATGAGACCGATGATCAGGTCACGGTCGA
>CAYVFK010000100.1:0-7090 GCA_964450925.1 uncultured Hyphomicrobiaceae bacterium
CGACCTGGAAGGCAAGCGCGTCAACATCGGCAACCCCGGCTCCGGCCAGCGCGGCACCTTCGAGGTGTTGATGGAAGCTCATGGTGTTGACGAATCCTGGTTCGGCCAGACCACTGAGCTGACCTCGACCGAACAGTCCGGCGCACTGTGCGACGGCAACATCGACGCCTACGGCTACACGGTCGGCGTGCCGAACTCAGGCGTGGCCCAGGCGGCTGATGGCTGCGGCGCGTACATCATCGACCTTGAGACCGATGCGGTGAAGAAGCTGGTGGACGAAAATCCGTTCTATGCCTTCACCACTATTCCTCAGGACACCTATTCTTCGCTGACCAAGGACGTAACGACCTTCGGCGTGATGGCTACCTTCGTAACCAAGGCCGACGTGCCGGAAGACGTTGTTTATGAGGTCACCCGCGCGGTGTTCGAGAACCTGGAAGACTTCAAGAAGCTGCACCCGGCCTTTGCCAATCTGACGCCGGAGCAGATGATCTCCAACGGTATCTCGGCGGATATTCATCCGGGCGCGATGAAGTATTACCAGGAAAAAGGCTGGATGTAATATCCGGCCTATCTCTGACTGAACAACGAGATGGGGGACTCACGAACGGTGTCGGCCGCTTCGCCCCCTCTCGCGTTCGCAGCATATCCCTCTCACGCCTTCCTTTCGCAGCGCGCGCACGGAGCAGCAGATGAGCGACGACAGCGGTAAGCGGTCTGCGTCGCCCGACGCAACAAACACCGACAACATGGCCGAGGAAATGCTCCGCCAGGACACCGGGCAGGTCACACTGGCCGGCGCATGGGCATGGGTGTTTTCCGGCATCGCATTGATGTGGTCGCTGTTCCAGCTCTGGATCGCCTCGCCGCTGCCCTTCATGCTGCAATTCGGCCTGATCGACGGGGTCGAAGCGCGCTCGCTACACCTGACATTCGCGCTCGTGCTGTGCTTTCTCGCCTTTGGCGCGGTCCGCAAGGCCGGCATTCGCGCACCGAACTGGCTGGACATCTCACTTGCTGTCATCGGCGGCTTCACCGCGTCGTACCTGTTCTGGAACTGGGACGCGATATCCCAGCGCGCCGGGATCATGCTCGAATATGACGCGTTCGGCATGACCATACCGGTCGAGATGATAGTCGGCGGAATAGGCATCTTGGTGCTGCTTGAAGCGATCCGCCGCGCCATCGGGCTGCCGCTCGTCATCGTTGCGATTGTATTCCTGATCTACTCCCTGTTCGGCCAGTCAATGCCGGATTTGATCTCGCATCGCGGCCTGTCTCTCGACCGGCTCGTCGGCTACCACTGGCTGACAGGCGAGGCGATCTTCGGCATCCCGATCGACGTGACGACGCGCTTCGTCTTTCTGTTCGTGTTGTTCGGCGCGCTGCTCGACCGCGCCGGTGCGGGCCAATATTTTATCGATCTCGCTTTCGCGATGGTCGGGCGCTACCGCGGCGGCCCGGCAAAAGCCTCGGTCCTCGCCTCAGGCATGACCGGCATGATCTCCGGTTCATCGATCGCCAACACAGTGACGACCGGCACCTTCACCATCCCGATCATGAAGAAATCGGGGATGCCCGCGACCAAGGCCGGCGCGGTCGAGGTCGCCGCCTCCACTGACGGGCAGATCATGCCGCCAATCATGGGTGCGGCGGCGTTCGTGATGGCCGAGTTCATAGGCATTTCCTATTTCGACGTCGTCATCCACGCGTTCTTGCCCGCTATATTGTCTTACATCGGGCTGTTCTACATCGTGCATCTTGAGGCGCTGAAGCTCAATATGCGCCCCATGGACGACGCAGACATCCCGCGTGCGGGCGACATCTTCTGGCGCGGCGCGCATTTCCTGCTGCCGATCTTCCTGCTGGTCTGGCTGCTGATGGTCGAGCGGATGACTACCGGCACCGCAATCTTCTATTCCACCTTATTTCTGTTTGTCGTCATAATCGGGCAGGAGATCCGGAGCGCGCTGAGCGATGGCAACGGCTTAGCCCGGGGCGTCTCAAACGGCTTCTGGATCGTGGTCGCTGGCCTGATCCAGGGCGCGAAGAACATGATCGGCGTAGCGATCGCAGTAGCGGGCGCGGGCATCATTGTCGGTGCGGTCGGCTCCACTGGACTGAATAACGCACTGATCGGCGTGATCGAGGCGATATCGGGCGGAAATGTCTACATCCTGCTTGTGATGACCGCTGTCTTGTGCCTGATCCTCGGCATGGGCCTGCCGACCACCGCCAATTATCTCGTTGTCGCCTCGCTGATGGCACCGGTGCTGGTGGAATTGGGCGGGGCTGCGGGCCTTGTCCTGCCGCTGATCGCCGTGCACCTGTTCGTGTTCTATTTCGGCCTAATGGCGGACGTGACGCCGCCGGTGGGGCTTGCGGCCTATGCCGCTTCGGCGATATCGCGCGCGGACCCGATCAAAACTGGCGTACAGGCGTTCATCTACTCGATGCGCACGGCGATCCTGCCATTCATCTTTATTTTCAACCAGACGCTGATCATGATCGGCATCGAAAGCATTCCGTATGCGATTTTGATTATCGTGGTATCGCTGATCGCAATACTCTGCTTCACCTCGATCACCTTCCGCTACATGTTCGTGAAGCTGAATTGGCTGGAAATGATTGCCCTGGTGCTGATCGTGGTCGCGCTATTCCGCCCTGGCTTCTTCATGGATCGGATCTATCCGCCATATACCGCGCTATCCGTCCAAGAGCTGAGCACCGGCGTTGAGGCCCAGCAGGTTCGGCTGCACATCACGCGGGAAACGCCTTATGGCGAGCGCTTCCGACTCTATGTGTTCGAGCGCGACGGCGATGCGCCGCTCACCTGGGACGCTCTCGGCCTGAGCGTTGAGCAAACCGCCGACGGGAATATCCGCGTCACCGATCCCGGCTTCATGACCCGCGCGGAGGACGCCGGGATCGAGTTTGGCGATATCATCACACGCGCTGACCGCAGCGTCCCGGGGCAGCCGGCGAAGGAGCTGCTGTTCATCCCCGCGCTGTTGCTGCTGGCGCTGGTGGTGACATGGCAGCGCCGGCGACTACGCGAGCAAGGCCGACCTGGCGAGGCACCGGCACCAGCTTCAGCCGAGTAGCATGTTGCGAAGGGCCACCGCTGCAGCCGGCGACATGACCCCCCGGCCGCTTTCGCGAGCCGCTGCGACAGCGAGACCGACCAACGCGGAATTTGAGTCCGCCATTTCGCCGTCTGGCAGCCAGAGATTGTTCTCGAAGCCCACGCGCACATGCCCGCCCGCTGCGATCGCGGCCTGCGCGCAGGCGTGCTCATGACGGCCGAACGCGCAGATCATCCACGTCGCCTTCGCGGTGCCCAGCGCGTCGAGGAACGGCGGCAAATCATCCGGCGTCGCCACCTGCGCGTCGCTGTAGCGCCCCAACACGAACAGCAGGAACGGCTCGGCAAACGGGAGGTCCCGGTCCGAGAGAAGGCGAAGCAGGGTCTCAACCTCCTCCGGCCGGTACAGGATGAATTCCGGCCAGACGCCTTCTACCTGCATCCACAGGCACAGCGCGCGAAACTCTTCACGCGCCGCCTTGTCAGTCGCGTCGGGCAAAATCTCGCTCAGCGCAATCGACACAGCCGCAGGGCGCAGAGTCTTGATCAGCGCGATTTGCATATCCGCCCGATAGCGCCCCGCGGCCTCGGTCGTGGCCTGCGCCAATACATCCTGCCCAGCCCTGGCCGAGATCAGCGCGAGTGCCTGCTGGTAGAGCGCCGCGTCGAGCACATGCCGCCCTTCGCCATCGCGCACATGCACATGCGCCATCGCCGCGCCGGCCCGCGTGCAGGCCGCCACATCCTCGGCGATCTCTGGCACCGTCATTGGTAGCGCTGGATGGTCGGCTTTGGTGCGCCGTGCTCCATTCACCGCGGCCATAATCAGGACTTGCCCCATGCGCGCCCCGCTGTCAGGCCGCCGGCGCTGTCGCGCCAAGCGTCTGCTCCACACTCCAGGCAAGCCGTTCAACCAATATCGTGAGTTCATCCTCGGTGATGTTGAAAGGCGGCGCGAGCAGAACATGGTCGCCGGACACCCCGTCAGCCGTGCCCGAAGCCGGATAGCAGATCAAGCCGTTCTCCATCGCCACATTTTTGAGCGTGGCCGCGAATTTGCGGCGCGGGTCAAGCGGCGTCTTGGTCTCGCGCGCGGCCACGAACTCCATCGCGAGGAACAACCCACGCCCGCGAATGTCGCCGATATTCGGATGATCGCCGAACCTCTCACGCAGCATCACGCGCAGCTGCGCTCCCGAGGTCTGCACACGCGCGAGCAGCCCCTCCTCCTCAACCACTTTTTGCACTTCGAGCGCCCCGGCACAGGCCGCCGCATGAGCCATGTAGGTGTGGCCATGCGCCAGCGCGCCGCTGCCCTCGGCAATGGTATGCGCATGCGCGTCGCGCGCCAAAACTGCGCCGATCGGCTGGTAGCCCGCTCCGATCCCTTTCGCCACGGCGATGAAATCCGGCGAGATACCGTCCTCCGAACAGGCGAACAAGTGACCGGTGCGACCCATGCCCGACATGACCTCATCAACGATCAAGAACACGCCGTATCTGTCGCAGATGCGCCGGATTTCAGCGAGATAGCCGGGCGCAGGCGGCGCAGCGCCGATGGTTGAGCCTGACACCGTTTCCGCGATGAATGCTGCGACACGCCCGGGGCCAACCCGCAGGATTTCCGCCTCCAGTTCGGCGGCTGCGCGCAGGCCATAGTCTTCCGCAGTTTCATCCGCGCGCTGATGCCGATACGCGTAGCAAGGCGCGATGTGGCTGACCGGAAAATGCTTCAGCAGCGACTCGTAGGGCGCGCGCCGCGCCGGATGATGCCCCATTGCCAGCGCGCCCAGGGTATTGCCGTGATACGACTGCTGCCGCGCGATAAAGTGCATGCGCCCGGCGTCGCCACGCTCATAATGAACCTGTCGCGCCAGTTTGATGGCCGCTTCGACCGCCTCGGACCCGCCGGACACGAACATCACCTGTCCAAATCCAAGCGGCGCGCGCTCAACCAGCCAGGTTGCAAGTTCATCGGCTGGCTGGGTCGTGAAAAATGCGCTGTGCGCGTAGGCCAGCTTGTCAAGCTGCGTCTTGATCGCCTCGATCACGCGCGCGTGCCCGTGCCCCAGCGCGCAGACCGCCGCGCCGCCGGACGCATCGAGGTAGTCCTTCCCGCTCGCATCGTGGAGAAAAGCCCCGCGCCCGGACACAGCACGCGGATAGACCTTGTTGAGCTGGCGATGCAGCACAGGAGCGAATTGCTGACGGGCCGCATTTGGCGGGTTTGCATGGACGGAGGACATTGCCTTTTGGACACCTTGAGGTCAGGTTGAAACAAGCTGCGATGCAGCGCGCGATCCGCGTGCGGCGCGCCGATCCGAAGGCTTCAGCTTTGACTGCTGAAATATCCACAATCCAGTGAGCTTTGCGCAAACCAGCCGCCCGGCTTCGACATGGCCAAGGCCCAAAGGCGCTTTGGCGCAGGCCTAAGGCGCTCAGCTGAGGCCCAAGCCCAGTTGGCCGAAGCCCGAAGTGCCTTTGTCAAAACTGTCGTACTTCTGTGTTACGAATCTGGGGACTAACGGAATTTGCCCGGCCGAAGCGCGCCGCTGATAGCGCCCGTGCAGCGCCTTGCCGGAGGAAAGGAAACAGGAATGTCGCTCGACAATCAGACTCGGCGAGCGAATACACGATCGCGCTCTGCCGCCGCGCTTGACGTTGTCAAGCGCTGGCGCCGGCGGCTTTACCTGCGCCGCTGGTTGGTCGCGGTGGTCGCATGCATAACGCTGATCCAGCTTGCTTTTTTCGGGCTACGACCTCTTGCGGGAATTGTCAGCGTCGCGGCTGTCGTGTTTGCGGCCGGAGCGTTGCCGCGTGAGGGCATCTTGAAGCGCCGCAAGAAACGCGGCGTCGATCGCAACCGTGCCGAGGATCGGCTCAATGCCATCGGCGGACTGATCGACGGCTTGCCCGAACCCGCGCTCGTCTTGTCGCGTCAAGGCATTGTGTTGCGGTTCAACCCCCAGGCAGCTGAAGCCTACAGCGCGCTTAAAACCGGCATCCCGGTGTCAACCGCGGTACGCCATCCGCAGCTTCTCGACGCCATCGACAACGCGGCAAGCCATCACCGCCATCAGGTCGTCGCGCTGAATGAGGTCGTGCCGGTCGAGCGCTGGCTATCAGCGGCTGTAAGCTGGATCGGCGCACCAGGGGCGGGCCCGGACGATCCAGCGGTTTTCATTTTCTTGCGCGACCTGACCGAGCAGGAGCGGATTGGCCAGATGCGGGCGGATTTCGTCGCCAATGCCAGCCACGAGTTGAAAACCCCCTTAGCCTCGGTGCTCGGTTTTATCGAAACCCTGCGTGGGCCGGCGCGCGACGATGAGCGCGCGCGCGAGGAGTTCTTGGGCGTGATGGGCCGGGAAGCCGAGCGCATGAAGCGCGTGATCAATGATCTGCTCTCGCTCAGCCGGGTAGAGATGAAAGCGCATCTGCGCCCAACCGATCCGGTCGAGATTAATGAGCTCCTCGATTATGTGCGCGGTTCGCTGGAGCGCCTCGCTAAGGACCGCGGCATTCGGCTGGAGCTACAACTCCTGCCGGAGCCTTGCTATGTGCTGGGCGAGCGCGAAGGACTGGTTCAGGTTTTCGAGAATCTGGTGAACAACGCTGTCAAGTATGGCCACGATGGCGGGTTTGTGCGGATCATCGCGGCGCGTGAGGGCGAAAACGCTCCGATGCTGAACGTCGCCGTCATAGACGATGGCCCAGGTATCCCCGAGGAGCATCTGCCGCGCTTGACCGAGCGATTTTATCGGGTGAACGTGGCGGCCAGCAGGGACCGGGGCGGTACCGGCCTGGGATTGTCGATCGTCAAGCACGTGCTGAACCGCCATCGCGGACAGCTCCGCATCTTTTCCAGGCCCGGAGAAGGCTCCCGGTTCACGGTCGTGCTGCCCGAGCACACGCCTGCGCAGGGCGCAGAAACGCCGCAGCGCGATAATGCCGCCGCACTGCCGCCGAGCGAAGATCGTCGCGCGCAAAAAGTCATGTAAATCAAGA
>CAYVFK010000101.1:0-7026 GCA_964450925.1 uncultured Hyphomicrobiaceae bacterium
CCTGTTTACGTTCCTGTTCGTGCTGGCGCTTCTGATCCACTTCATCCTGCTCAGCACGGATCGTTACAACTGGCTGCAACCGGCGCCGGCTGACCAGGCGAACGCGGTGGAAGTCACGCTCCCTGATCATTTGGCGTAGCGGTCAGAATCTGCCCGGCCCGAAACACGGCTAGTCCGAGGGTCCTCGGGTGAAGCCGCTCAAGGCCGGGCAGATACCATCGTTGGCGCTAACAGTATGGCGTCAGGCTTCGTCCAAAACGTTCCTGACCTGAGGATCTGACAATGGCATTACTGAATTTTGAGCGCAAATATCGCGTACGCGGCGGGACGCTCCTGGGGGGAGACTTGTTCGACTTTTGGGTCGGTCCCTTCTATGTGGGCTTCTTCGGCGTCCTGACGATATTCTTCTCGGCGTTGGGAACACTGCTCATACTGTATGGGGCATCGCTGGGCCCAACCTGGAATATCTGGAAAATCAATATCGCGCCACCAGACATCAGCTATGGCCTGGGCTTCGCGCCGCTGGCCGAAGGTGGTCTGTGGCAGCTCATTACAATATGCGCCATCGGCGCATTCGTGTCATGGGCGCTGCGCCAGGCCGAAATCGCACGCAAGCTCGGCATGGGTTATCACATCCCCATCGCGTTTGGCGTTGCCATCTTTGCTTATGTCACCCTGGTCGTGTTCAGGCCGCTGCTCATGGGCGCGTGGGGCCATGGCTTCCCATATGGCATCTTCAGCCACCTCGACTGGGTATCCAACGTTGGCTACCAGTACCTGCACTTCCATTACAATCCTGCGCACATGCTCGCGGTGACGTTCTTCTTCACCACGACCCTCGCGCTGTCCTTGCATGGCGGTCTGGTCCTGTCAGCGACGAACCCGGGCAAGGGTGAGAAGGTCAAGACCCCGACCCACGAAGACACCTTTTTCCGGGACTTCATCGGCTATTCGGTTGGCACCCTCGGTATTCACCGCCTCGGCCTGTTCCTGGCGCTCAACGCCGGTTTCTGGAGCGCGGTATGCATCATCATCAGTGGGCCGCTCTGGACACGCGGCTGGCCTGAATGGTGGAACTGGTGGCTCAACCTGCCGATCTGGGCCTAAGGGGCTAGGAGAGAGTTATGGCGGAATATCAAAATATTTTCACTCAGGTACAGGTCAGGGGGCCAGCCGAATACGGCGTCCCGCTACCTGCGGAGGATGAGCCGCGATCCGGCAAACCCTATTTCCAATACCTGATCGGCAAAATCGGCAACGCCCAGATCGGTCCGATCTATCTCGGCTGGCTTGGCGTGACTTCGCTCCTTTGCGGTTTCATCGCGATCGAGATCATCGGGCTGAACATGTGGGCTTCGGTGAACTGGGATCCGGTGGAATTCGTTCGCCAGCTTCCATGGCTGGCGCTGGAACCGCCGGGGCCGGAATACGGGCTTCAAGTGTTGCCACCGCTAAATCAGGGCGGCTGGTGGCTGATCGCCGGGTTTTTCCTCACGGCGTCGATCCTACTATGGTGGGTTCGGACCTACCGGCGGGCACGCCAGCTCGGCATGGGTACGCATGTCGCATGGGCCTTCGCAGCGGCTATCTGGCTCTATCTGGTCCTCGGCTTCATCCGCCCGATCATGATGGGGAGCTGGGCTGAGGCGGTGCCGTTCGGTATCTTCCCACATCTCGACTGGACGGCAGCGTTCTCGATCCGGTACGGCAACCTGTTCTATAACCCGTTCCACGCACTATCGATCGTCTTCCTGTATGGCTCCACGCTCCTGTTCGCCATGCACGGCGCCACGATTCTGGCGGTAAGCCGTTATGGCGGCGAGCGGGAGATCGAGCAGATCACGGACCGGGGGACGGCTGGCGAGCGTGCCGCATTGTTCTGGCGCTGGACTATGGGCTTTAATGCTACCATGGAGTCCATTCACCGCTGGGCATGGTGGTTCGCTGTGCTGACGCCGATCACTGGCGGTATCGGCATCCTGTTGACTGGTACGGTGGTGGACAACTGGTATCTATGGGCAGTGAAGCATGACTTCGCGCCGGAGTATCCACAAGTCATGCCGCCCGTCACCGACCCGGCCGCGCAATAGGAGGCGTCGCTCATGAAACTGGGAATCTCCGTAGGTGTGGTCATCGTCGCAATGCTGACGATCGCCATGATCTTCGCTCCGGACTGGGATCGCCCGCCGATCGAAGTCGAGCAGACAGGCTATCGCGGCGTTGCCATGGAGCATCTGACCAATCCACGGCGCGAGGCGGCGAATGCGGAAATCAATCGCGTTCCGCCCGAGCCCTATCCACTGGAATCGACAGATGGCGAGCGTGCTGGCGAATTCTATGAAAACGTGCAGGTGCTTGGCGACACCAGCGTGGATCAGTTCAACCGCCTGATGGTGGCGATCACCGAGTGGGTCGCACCTCAGGACGAGGGTTGCAACTACTGCCACGCCGTTGGCGAGCCGCTCTCATCCGATTCGCTGTACACCAAGGTCGTTTCGCGGCGCATGCTGCAGATGACCCAGCACATTAACGCCAACTGGACACAGCATGTCGGGGATACCGGCGTGACCTGCTGGACGTGTCATCGCGGCGAGCCAGTGCCGCAGAACATCTGGTTCAAAGATCCACAGAAAACACCGATGTCGAGTTTCGTGCAGGCGCGGATGGGGCAGAATCGACCCGATGAGACTGTGGGGCTGGCATCTCTTCCGCATGACTTTCCGGGGCAAATTGCATCGCCCGAGGCGGAAATCCGAGTCATCCCGAACCGGGCACTACCAACCAGTGCAGGCGGAGCGTCGATCCAACATACCGAGCGCACCTACGGTCTGATGATCCACATGTCCGAAGCGTTGGGAGTTAACTGCACCTACTGCCACAACTCCCGTTCGCTTGGTGAATGGAGCTCCAGCACGCCCATGCGGGTGAATGCGTGGCATGGCCTTGAGATGGTGCGTGATCTGAATGTGGACTATCTGATCCCGCTGCGCGACACCTACCCGGAGAATCGGCTGGGCCCGCTGGGCGACGCGCCGAAGGCGAACTGTGCAACTTGCCACTTCGGAGTGAATAAGCCGCTTTACGGAGCGCAGATGGCGAAAGATTATCCGTCACTGCTGTCCGTGAGCCAATAATAGAGCGTTGTGCGGCAGCAAGCCGCGCGTCATTGTCTATCGAGACTCAGGCGGCGTCCTTCATCGGAACGCCGCTTTTTCTTGAATGGCAGGTGTTGAACAAGCAACCATGCAAAGCACCCTGCCCGTGATCGCAAGGATCGACGCCTGTGATAAAATAATGCAGCATCAAAGATTGAGCCGCGCCGGTTCGAACAGCACAAGAATGCTGTTGGAGCCTGGCTGCCGCAATCCAAGCCACCGAAGCTGCAAGCCTACAGAACCGCGAAGATCGATTTCCGCCGTCTCGAATTCAGGCAAGCATCACGACGCATCGGCTTTCCCAGTCTGCTGAGCATTAGCACGCTCTCGCAGGAACATCAGCGGGCCGATCAACGCCGTTGCCTCGAAATCCTTTGACCAGTTTGGCATCTGATCATGCGGATGGGCGCGGGTTGCGCCATGCGTGGGATCTGGTACAAGCCCATCGAAAACAAGCGACACGCAGGCAAGCGCCTGCCGAAAGGTCATGTCGGTGTAAGCCTCGCGCGCATCGCAGTTGGTTGGCGTCGTCTGTTCACAAGACACGCTTGCGGCCTGCGTATCGGTCATCAAGCTCTCGGTGAGTTTACGCGCTTGCTCAGGATCAAGCGTGAGCGCGTCGGCGTCCGGCCTGGCGCGTTCCAAGCCGTTGCGCAGAGTCCACGCAAGCGCGATGAGTTCGGACTGACTTTGCGTACGGCTACTTCTAAGTATGGCATCCGCCAACATGTCGTGGACTGCCGACGCGAAACTTGCAAGCATTTGCGCCCCCGGTATTATGTGTATGGCCGTTTCGTGGCCTTCCTGAATTTTGCATGATCCCCTGTTATAAAAATGATCCACGCCGGAGACAACGACGAACCTCAAATTTCGTTCAAATTTCGTGCACCTCGTATTGTATACAATCGGAGTGTGCGGTCGATCGAAACCCCGATAGACTATGAAACCTGTTTCATTACATCTTCTCAGCGCAGTCCGGCAGTAGTGCACAAGCCTTGTTGAGTCTTGAGACGCCACAGTTGGCGATGACTTCTGTTGGAAATTTTTGTTGTCTGGCAGGGCTGAATCAGACGCGAGGTGATCTCCCGCTGCCGGCTGCACGCCACATCTTGGTGCACGGTGTTGCGTCAGACCGAACTGGCCTCGCAGATGTCAACGCAGTTTTAGACTCGAACCAGCTGCGCGAACCGGCCGCTCTACTGTGTGACTAAGATGTCTTAATCAAGTTAATCTTTCTGTGAGACAGGGCCCTTGGTACTATCAAGCTCGACCGGTCGTGGACCATCGCTCATGAACATCGCAAGCACGCCGGCCACCGAGGCAACAGCACCAAAGATCTGGTTCCATTCGCTCTCGCCCAGCCCGAACAGTCCGATGCCTGCCAGGAAGGCTGCTACGCCTGCATAGGTGGACGGCTCACGTAGTCGATCGATCAAGAACTTCATCAAGCTCTCCTCATTGTAGTGAGTTTCAGGCTTTGCGGGGCTCGGCTGGGGCGTGGGGGCAGCCTCACGCCGTTCAGTGATCAACGCCATCGCTTCGCTGTGCACCGCGATAAGCCGGCGCGACCAGCCAAGTCCAAAGGTCCGGAACAAACTGCTTAACCGACCGTACGCTCGCATTCTCTGAGCAATGAACTCGGTGAGAAGCGGCGCAGGCTCCGCAGATCGGACTGCGCGCATGGTCACCGGCCCAAATTTTCCATCGACGCGGACCTTCAGGGCCGTCTGCAACAGCCGCGCCGCCCGGCCCGTACCCTGGTTTACGCCGCAGTCGAACAGCGCGAGGTCGATCCCGCCGGGCATCTCGTCGCAGCGCAACGCGTCCCAATAAAGTTTGCGGTAGATATCGCGCGCAGTCTCGTGGCTGAGCGCTCGGACTTCGGACTTCGACACGGACCGCCCGAGGTAGCCGGAAAGCGTCGCCCGGGTGATGCCCAGATTGGTCGCCCCGCCGGGGTCGTTAGGGTGATCAACATAGCCGCCCTCGAACGCCAGGACGTGGCGCAATGCCTTCTCGAAATTCGCTTTCAATGCCTTGGACCTTTTGAAAGGTTGACCAACATTCGTTGCAGCCCGGCACGCTTTAGGCGCAAGCCGATCTTCGTCGCGTGCGATAAACGCCTGTTCCGGGTTTTGCGGTGTTTAGGCCCGTCGAAACGGATATTGTCGTCACAGACCCAGAAACCTCCGTGGCCTGGAAGCCGGCGCGGCCGGAGAGGACTAAATCCATGACATATCCACGCTCGCTGTCGCGCCTGCCCCTATTTTTGTTGGCCGCAGCGTGGATGTTCGCCTCCGCCGCGCTTGCCCCGGCGAGTGCTCAGGACATGAGTTGGACCTACTATCGGAACCTTGACCAGGACCCGTTCCGCACCCGGCTGGTTCTGGTCTACGGCGTGCCAGAGACCGATAACGTACAAGCCGTCGCCACTTGCCGGATCGGCAACAGCGGGACCTATGCGACACTCGATCTCGGCGCGAACGTCGGCAATTTGCCAGAAAACCAGAGCATCGATGTGCAGTTCACCGCGCGTGGCTTCAGTCGCGTCGTCAATGCCAGCGTCATCCGCGCACGCGAAGAAGGCCTGACAGGCGTGAGCATTGCGCTTCAGCTTGATGATGTACTCTGGGGCGCCATCCGTGAAAAATCATTGCTTTATTACAATCTACCCGGCTTCACGGCGGCCACGCTGGACCTGAACGGTAGCCAGGGGCCGACCCAGCGTTTTCTCCGCGACTGCCGGGACATGCCAGAGCCGGGCTCCGTCAGCGCGCCGCAGCAGCAGCCACCGCAAACGGCTGGGAGCCCGCCGGCTAAAGATCCGCGCTGGCAGACCTGCGACATCTACCGCGCCCAGCGTTCCATGAACTCCGATGTACCGGTCACTGTCACGTTCCAGAATCAGTCGGGCGCAACCCGAGGAGTCATGTGGATCGACTTTAATGGCCGTCCGGTTGAATACGCCAATCTCGCGCCCGGACAGACGTTCACGATCAACACATTCATGACCCACCCGTGGATGTTCACCGACGGTCCGGGCAACTGCATCGAAATGTTCATGCCGCAGCCCGGCGTCTCAAACTTCGCCATCAGCGCGCCGAACCGGTATTTCGGGCCGGAATAGTGCTGCGAAAGTTTCAGGCGTCCGGCTTGGCGTGTTCGCGACGGCGCTTGCGCCCGCGCAGGAACGACCAAAGTCGTGCGGAGGCCAGTGCGAGCCCAAGGACAAGTGATAGCGTCGTAAGGACATCATTGAGCTGGGCAAGCCAGGGGGCCCAGGCGGGTGCCGAAATCAGCCCGCCTGCAAGAAGCGAATCCTGCGCTTGCTGAGGAATGTCGAGTTTATGCGGCATAAAACTCCTGTCAGATTTCATTTCGTTGGCGCCCGCCCGGCGCGAAGCGCTGCAGCGCGTCCAGCGTGATCATGCCACCGCCGTCCCGTCCTTGATGCGCTTCCAGCCGCCGCCGTCGGAATAGGCGACCTGCGCGCCCGTGGTGTCATCGAACACCCAGATCAGCCGTCCGGCCGTCGTGTGCGCGGGCAGGCTGGACTTCGAGAAAGCCTTGAGGCCGAGCGGCTGTTCCATCGCCATCACGCCGTCAGCCGATTGCAGCTTGAACGAGGTGAAGAAGCTGGTGCCGTCTGACGCCTTGAAGCTGAGGTCATTGTCGCCGGTCAGCCCGAATTCGGCATAGGTGGTGAACGCCGTTTGAAACTGGAAACTGGCCGTGTCGCCCGCCGCCGCCTTGTTCAGCTTGACGTTGATGTCGTCGGTTTCCTTGTCGAACAGCGCCGCCGGAGACTTCACCGAAAGCCGGTTGGTGGTGTCCGCCGTGGCGTTGACGCCGACCAGATCGCCGCTCGCCG
>CAYVFK010000102.1:0-7009 GCA_964450925.1 uncultured Hyphomicrobiaceae bacterium
TTCGCCGTCCCGAGCATCAGATCGCTCAAGGCCCAGACCAGCGCATCGACGCGGTCGGGGCTGCCTGCCTCCAGTCCCTCGGGACCAAAGGCGCACATCTCGTCTTCGAGCGCCGGAAAGCTGCCCGCGTGCGCCACCAATCCGCGCTCATAAAGCGCGGCGACCGGCTCGGCGCGGGCGTATTTGCCCCGGCCCGCGCGCACCTTGCGGATCGGCGCGTGCGGCGCGACCTGCGCGAGAACATCAGCGACCAGCTCGCCGCCCTGGTTGACCTCTGCGACGATGCAGTCAGCCTCAAGACTGTCGTAGAGCCGCGCGACCGCGCTCGCCCACACGGTCGGCCGCACGCCCTGCACGGTGGCATCCGTTAGCACATAGGCCCGGCCATCCTCACCGCGCCCTACCGCGATGATCCCGCAGGCATCGGCACGCGCGCCGCTCGTCACCGGCGGATCGACAGCAACCACGATGCGCGAAAGAGGGGGCGGCGATTGAACCCGCGCCCCCTCGATCGCGTCCCGCCGCCACAGGCTGTCCGCGCGATCCTCGATAATCTCGCCATCAAGCTCTTGGCGGCCAAGCCGCGTGCCCTGATAGCGTCCAACGACCGCGTCCAGGAAGGCCGGCGCGAGATTTGCGGCATTCGCCGATGTCGCAGCGCGCGTCACCGCCGTTTTCGGGTCGGCGATCAGCCGCTTGATGAGCGGGACAGGGCGCGGCGTCGTCGTCACGACCTGGCGCGGGCGCTCACCCAACCGCAGGCCGAACTGCAGCATGTCCCAGGCGCGCTCGGCGCGTGGCCATTTCGCCAGCTCGTCGCACCAGGCGGCGTCAAATTGCGGGCCACGCAGGCTGTCCGGGTCGCTGGAGGAAAACAGCCGGGCACGCGCGCCATTGGGCCACTCCAATTCGTTCCTGCTCGCATAGAATGACGGCCGCTCACGGGTCGGGTGAACGCTCATCAGCCCGGAAACGCCTTCGACCATAACGGCACGTGCGTCGTCGAGCGTATCGGCCACCAGCGCGATCCGGCCGGCTGGCGCCAAAGCAAACGGCGCGCGCCCAAGCGCCACGCCGCGCACCCACTCAGCGCCCGCACGGGTCTTGCCGCTGCCGCGCCCGCCCAGCAGGAGCCATGTTGTCCACGGCCCGCCCCCTTGCGCGGCCTCTGGCGGAAGCTGGTCGTCCCGCGCCCAGATCTGCCAGTCATGCTGGAGAAAGCAGGCTTCCGCCGCGCTGAGGTCCGCAATGAAGGCATCAAGCGCCGCGCTCGGCCCGGAGCCGCTCAAGGCGTCGCGCAAGGTCTTCGCGCAGGGATCGCGCATCCGCGCTCAGATCGCCATCATCTTTGGCGGTCGTATTTTGCGTGCGAGATTTCTCCTCCAGCGCGCCGAGTCGCTCGAACAGCCGGACCATAGTGTTGAGGGTTCGTGTTTCGCGTTCATGTTCTGCTGCTGTTTGCGCGCGATCTGACTGACGTGCTTCAAATTCGCTCATCTTTTGTTCCAACGCGCTGTAAAGGCGTGAGATCAGCGCCTCTCGCGCCGACCCGGAGCCGCAACATGGCGCATTCACCGACGAACTGGCAGGTCTGAGCCCACGACGTCGCGGCCAACCCTGTTTCCGTAACCGTGAATAAAGCGCGTATTGCGTGATCCCGTATCGCGTGCAAATCTCCGCCACTGTCAGGTCGCCACGGGCATAGGCCTCGGCGACAGCGGCCCAATCCGGGGCAGCACCCTTGTCCATTCGAATCCGTGTAATGATGGAGACTGATCAGGAGAAAGCTTTGATATCAGACTCTTCACGCCTGCTTGTCAGGCCGATGCGGCGCTTGGCGCTTCGCAAGCGGCCTCGTCAGGCGCAACTCTCGCGATCTATCATGAAGCTACCAAAACAGCGGCGCGCTGTCAATGCAAAAAACACATCTCACGTGATTTTTTTGCGCTTCAGGAATGTTATTGGCGCTTGCGTGCCCGCCGTTTGGCCGCTCGACGCACTGCGGCGCGGGCCCGTCGCGGGTTCATCGCGTAATCCTCGTAGTTGCGGCCGGCCGCACGCGTCTCAGTCAGGGCAATGTGGCGCACCGAAATCCCTGCCTGATGCACGGTCTCCGGATCACCGGATCGCAACGGATGCCACCAGTAAAGTGATTGCCCCTTCGCGCGCAGGCGATAGGCGCAGGTGTCGGGGAGCCAGTCCAGCGTGGCCGCGGTTTGCGCCGTTAACCGCAGGCAATCAGGCACCTGCGCGTGGCGGTTGTCGTAGTTGGTACAGCGGCAAGCGCCGATATCCAGCAGCCTGCAGGCCAGACGCGTGTCGATGCGCGCACCCGTGTCGATGTCCTCCAGCTTGATCAGACAGCACCGGCCGCAGCCGTCACAGAGGGCTTCCCATTGTGCTTCCGTCAGCTCTTCAAGCGTCTTGGTTTCCCAGAATGGCCCGTCCACGATTGCTTGATCTCCACGCGCCCGGCCATAATGCGGGGATGCCCGCAGATCGGCCTTTTGTTTACCAGTTCCATTACAGTATAAAGCAGGCGAGGCACTCGCAAACAGCAACTGGACCTTAAGCCCGTGCGCGACTGGATTTTCAAGCCGAACCGACGCCATCGCCTCGTCGACTGGTGGGCGCTGGATGCCTGGGTAGATTCGAGCATCTATGCGCTGTGGGTGAAACTCAAGGATGTCTGGGCGGCTTATTCCAACTTCTTCGGCCGCTTCCACGTCTCCGGAATGCGCAAGGTTGCGGCTGAAATCGCATCCGAAAGCGCCACGCTCGCCGTGCTTGGCCTTGCGGCGTTACTGTCTCTAGCGATTCCCGCGATCGAGTCGACCAACAAGGCCGGCTGGCGCACCGCATCACAGTACTCGGTGACCCTCCTTGACCGCTACGGCAACGAGATTGGCAAGCGTGGCATCCTGTTCTCAGACGCCGTGCCGCTTGAAGAGATCCCCGACCATCTGATCAAGGCCGTGCTGGCGACAGAGGATCGGCGCTTTTTTGAACATTTCGGACTGGATGTCATTGGCACCCTGCGTGCGTTGCGCGCAAACATCGAGGCTAACAACGTCGTCCAGGGGGGCAGCTCGCTCAGCCAGCAGCTCGCCAAGAACCTGTTTCTATCGTCCGAACGCTCGCTGGAACGAAAGATCAATGAGGCATTCCTGGCGCTATGGCTAGAAGCCCGGTTGAGCAAACCCGAAATCCTGAAGCTTTATCTGGACCGCGCCTATCTCGGCGGTGGTGCTTTCGGAGTGGAAGCTGCCTCACAATTCTATTTCGACAAGTCGGTGCGGGAAATCAATCTGGCCGAGGCCGCCATCCTGGCCGGGCTATTCAAGGCGCCATCAACGTTTGCGCCGCACAACAACCGCGCCGCCTCGCTCACCCGCGCGAACACAGTACTGTCGAATATGGTCGATGCCGGCTTCATGACCGAGGGGCAGGTCCATGGGGCTCGCCTCAACCCGGCACAGGTCGTCGACCGGACGGATTACTCAAGCCCGGACTACTTCCTCGATTACGCCTTCGAAGAGGTCCAGCGGCTGATGAGAGGCAAGGATGAATACGTCCTGATTGCGCGCACCACAGTCGACCCCGAATTGCAGAAATTTGCCGACGACGCCGTCACCAGCACGCTGGACCGCTATGCCCGTGCTCGCCGGGCGCAGCAAGCAGCTTTGGTCTCGATGGAAACAGACGGCGCGGTGCGCGCACTGGTCGGAGGGCGCGACTATGGCGACAGCCAGTTCAACCGCGCAACATCCGCCTTGCGCCAGCCAGGCTCCTCCTTCAAGCCCTATGTGTACCTCACGGCGCTGGAACATGGCTACTCTCCGCGTTCGCGCGTCGTCGACAGCCCGGTCTATTGCGGACGCTGGTCCCCTAAGAACTATTCCGGCGGCTATAGCGGCGCCATGAGCATGGAGCGCGCCCTCGCCAAGTCCGTCAATACCATCGCCGTGAAATTGTCCCTGAATGTCGGGCGCGACCTGGTGCTGGAGAATATCAATAAAATGGGTATCAAAGGGCCTCGCGAAAGTTGCTCAATGGCCCTCGGCGATACCGGCATCACACCTCTCAGCCATACCGCCGGCTATGCGCATTTCGCCAATGGCGGCAAACGCGTGCGGCCCTACGCAATCACTCAAATTCGCACAGAGACGGGCGCGCTGGTTTATGACCGTGAGCGCGACGAGCCTGAACCCGCGCAGATCTTTGACCGCGAGAAGATCGAGCAGCTCAACCAGATGATGCAAAGCGTCGTGACAGCAGGCACTGGCGGCCGCGCGCAACTCGAATTCACGCATGTCGCTGGCAAGACTGGAACAAGCTCCAGCTACCGCGACGCCTGGTTCCTCGGCTATACCGGCAAATATGTCACCGGCGTGTGGTTTGGGAATGATAGCTACCGCCCCATGGGTCGAGTGACGGGCGGCAACCTGCCCGCCATGACCTGGCAACAATACATGGAAAAGGCCCACGCGAACTATGACATCCCGACTGTTCCGGGCCTTGAGCCGCACCCGGTCCAGATCGAAACGCGGCAGCGCCTTGCCGAACTGGAAGCCCGTGACCCGACACTCGGCAGAAACGAACCGGGAACCCGCAGCATGCCGGAACAAACACGGGCTATGCTGGAAAGCCTGATAGAAATGTTCAACGAGGCCTCCGACACCACGCCAGATCGCGAAGCTGATGTTGAGGAGGAAGCTGGGGCGCCAAAACGCGAGGCTCGGCTATAACAGCGCAAGGCGCAGCACGCCATCGAACACGCAAAAGAGCTGAAGCACCGTGAACCTGATCCTCAACTTCGTTGTGTTCACCATCATCGCACTGGTCATAGGCCTGGGGTCAGCCTGGCACATGGTGAACCAGGGCTCTGCGTTGACGACAGCGCGGCACGGCCCGTGGACGGCTTGGCACTCGGCCGGCGAGCCATACGCCGACCCCTACACAAAGGCGCGCGTCGCACGCTCTGGCCAGCTCCCGATCGTGTCCACCACAGCCATGGAGTTTTACGCCCGCGTGGATACCGAAGGCGAGCCGCTGGATTCGCGGTGCCATTACACAATCGGCATGCCCAGGGTGCCTGCACTATGGTGGAGCCTGGCGGTCTACAGCGGTGATGGACAGCTGATCGAAAACCCAGCGGACCGGCACTCTTTCACCAGCAAGAACGTTTTGCCGGGAAGCGATGGCACATCGCGGATCGCTCTCGGGCCCACACCGCGTGCAGGCTATTGGCTGCCAACCGGCGAAGGCCATGACTTGTTGCTGGTGCTGCGCGTCTTCCGGCCATTTGAAACCGCTGAACTGGCAACCGGGCAAATGCCTGTCGATATTTTGCCGCGCATAGAACGGCTGGACTGCGCATGAAAGTCTCGTGGACCACCATCTTGGCGGGGCTTGTCGCGGCCGGCGTGATCCACATTGTCGCGGTGCTCGGCGCGCCTTATCTTGCGCGGCAAGATGCCTGGGGCCGCCTGGCGCAGATTTCCGATCTTAACCAACTCTACGTGATGCCGCCTGGCGCGTTGGAGGTCATCCCGATCCCACTGGCAGCGCCGGACATAGGTTACGCATTCTGCCGGTTTGACTTGAGCGACGGCAACGTCGTCTTCGAATCCAAAGTCTCTGGACCGGTCTGGAGCGCCGCGATCCACACGCGCCATGGCGACAATTTCTACGTCATCAGCGGCGCAGATATTCAGCGCGAGCGCATCCGTATGCTGCTGGTCCCACGCGAACGCCTGGCAACCGAAGCAAGCGCCGAGATCACCGTGCGCGGCGAAGAACAAATCATCGTCATCAGCCCCGAGATGCAGGGAACGATCACGGTCCGCGTCCCAAACCCCGACAAGCCATACACACAAACAACCATTGCCGCGCTTCAGGCTGCGCGCTGCGGACCTGAAGAAGAGATCGACCTGACGCCCGAGCCTAAGCAAACACCGCCGGGCTTCCCGCCGCTGCCCGCACCGCGTGTGCCAGCAATCATGACGCTCAGCGGCGGCATCATCAATTAAGGGACGCATGAGCACGCGCGCGCGCATTCGTTGGTGGCATATCGCCAGTGCGATCGCGGCAGTCGCACTGCTCGACGCCTACGAGATTGCCCACACCATCCCGACGCTGGCAGACATCGCGAGTGCGCCGATCTTCGACATGCGCGTCGGCGGCTATGGCCATGAAGAAGCGCTGGAGTACCTTTCCGCGCTGGGTGCGCAAGGCCGATGGTTTTATCTCTCGCGCCACGTGAGCGCCGACACAGCGCTGGCGCTCGTAGAGACGGTGGCCATCATCCTGATCATCATGCGCGTTACGCGGCCGGGTGCGCGCTTCGCCCTGTCCGTCCCGCCTGTCGCGCGCTATACGATGCTGGCGGCACCGGTGCTGATGTTGATCTTCGATCTTGGGGAAAACGCGCTGGTGGCGCACATGCTGGTCACTGCCGCGCCGGAGCCTTCGCAGGTCGCGCTCGCTTCAACTCTGACGCAAGCAAAATGGGTCGCGATCTCGCTCTCGCTGTCGCTGACCGTGATGCTGCCGCTCACCGCGTGGCTACGTGGCCGCAGACGTACCGCCTCGGTTCAATAGTTGCCAAATTCGCGGCCAGCCGGGTCGCCCAGCTGGACGATCTCGTAACCCAGCTCTTTGATCTTGGCGATCAGGCTTTCACCGTGCGCGCGATCCTTGACCTCCGCGACGATGTCGAGGATTGCGCCTTTCACGGGAATGTTCAGGAACATCCGCCGGTGCGTGACTTCCAGAATGTTCGCCTTACGCGCACCGAAGCAGCTGGTAATCTGCGCAAGGACACCGGGCTGATCCGGGATGATGATCCGAACGGAGATGATCTTGCCGTCGCGCTCCAGTCCACGCACCATAACCGAAGCGAGAATACGCGGGTCGATATTGCCACCGCACAGCACGAGCCCGACCTTCCGTCCCTTGAAACGCTCCGGCTGGCTCATCATTGCCGCAAGGCCGGCCGCGCCCGCGC
>CAYVFK010000103.1:0-6976 GCA_964450925.1 uncultured Hyphomicrobiaceae bacterium
TTGTCAGCGGCAGGCCCGCCATGATCTCGAACAACTCCAGAAAGTCCTGGCGCTGCATCGGTAAGATTTTGGCGAGCGCCGCGCGCCGGCCCGTCTCGTCGTCCGCCACGATCATCTCGCGCATGGCGGTTGTTCGCTCGCCCTCGAAAAACATGTGCTCAGTCCGGCAAAGGCCAATGCCTTCAGCGCCGAACTCGCGCGCCTGCCGCGCGTCGCGCGGCGTCTCGGCATTGGCGCGCACCTTCATGCGGCGCACCTCGTCGGCATGGTCCATCAACTGCTGGAAGTCTGGGCCGAGTTCGGGTTGCAGCGTTGGGACTTCGCCAGCGATGACCTCGCCGGTGCTGCCGTCGATGGTAATGATGTCGCCGCGGTGCAGCTTCCGGCCGGCGGCGGTCATGGTGTGGCCCTCATAGTCGATCGACAGGTCTTTCGCCCCTGAGACGCAGGGCCGGCCCATGCCGCGCGCGACCACTGCCGCGTGAGACGTCATGCCGCCGCGCGCAGTGAGAATGCCCGCGGCTGCGTGCATCCCGTGAATGTCTTCCGGGCTGGTCTCGATCCGGGCGAGGATCACTGGCTTGCCGAGATTTCGCAACGTCTCCGCTTCGTCCGGTGTGAACACCAATTCGCCCGTGGCCGCGCCAGGCGACGCCGGCAGGCCGGTTGTCAGCACGTCCTTTGCCGCGTTCGGATCGAGCATCGGATGCAGGAGCTGGTCGAGCTGTTCCGGGTCGATTCGCAGCAGCGCCTCTTCCTTTGTGATCAGACCTTCTGCCGTCATATCTGCTGCAATCTTCAAGGCGGCCTTGGTGGTGCGCTTGCCGCTGCGGGTCTGCAGCATCCACAGCTTGCCGTCCTCTATGGTAAATTCCACGTCCTGCATGTCGCGGTAGTTGCGCTCCAGCTTCAGGCAGATCTCGTGGAGTTCGGCAAACGCTTTGGGCATGACAGTCTCAAGCGATGGTCGCTCATCACCGGACGCGGCGCGGGCAGCCTCGCTGATGTATTGCGGCGTGCGGATGCCTGCCACGACGTCCTCGCCCTGCGCATTGACCAGAAACTCGCCATAGAGCGCGTTTTCGCCTGTCGAAGGATTGCGTGTGAAAGCGACGCCGGTGGCGCTGGTTTCGCCTGTATTGCCGAATACCATAGCCTGGACATTGACCGCTGTGCCCCAGGTATCGGGAATGTTGTGCAGGCGCCGATATGTGACTGCGCGCGCCGTATGCCAGCTTTCGAACACCGCGCCGATCGCGCCCCAGAGCTGCTCGTTGATGTTCTGCGGGAAAGGCCGGCCGAGCTTGTCCTGGACGATTTGTTTGTAGCGCTCGACAAGCCGCGCCCAATCATCAGCGGACAATTCCGTATCAAGCTCCAT
The DNA here is from genome assembly GCA_964450925.1 of uncultured Hyphomicrobiaceae bacterium. Taxonomy (GTDB): domain Bacteria; phylum Pseudomonadota; class Alphaproteobacteria; order Rhizobiales; family Rhodomicrobiaceae; genus Dichotomicrobium. Next base: position 1,382 of record CAYVFK010000103.1, read on the forward strand.
CGCATTCAGGCTTTTGTATTGCTCCAGCGCTTGCTCGAACAGGTGGTGATCCAGCCCAAGCACGACGTCGGAATACATCTGGATGAAGCGGCGATAGGAATCGAAGGCGAAGCGACGGTCGTCGGCCTTGCGCGCAAGGCCCTCGACAGTGTCGTCATTAAGCCCAAGATTTAGGACCGTATCCATCATCCCCGGCATCGAGACGCGCGCGCCGGAGCGTACCGAAACTAGTAACGGGTTCTGCGTATCGCCGAAGCGTGCGCCCACCGCCTCGCCGATGAAAGCCATTGCGTCCTCGACCTCCTCTCTCAGTTTGGCCGGGAATTTATGGTCGTTGGCGAAATATTCGGTGCAGACTTCGGTGGTTACGGTGAAGCCAGGCGGCACTGGCAGTCCGAGCGAGGCCATCTCCGCAAGGTTGGCGCCCTTGCCACCGAGGAGGTTGCGCTTGTCCGCGCGGCCTTCGGCTGTACCTGCGCCGAAGCGATACACATGCTTGCGCTGCAAGGCGTCCGCGGAGTCGTGGCCTGTCGTCGGGATCGTATCCATCATCGGGGTTTTCTGCCGTGGGTTGTCGCTATCAGCGGGGGTCATGGTCTCCATCAGGCGCGCGTGAAACGCTAACCAGCGACTCTGCATTTCGAGTGCGCTGGCAAACAACGATGTAAGAGACTGAAGAGACATCCGGGCTGTCTTTGTACTGAACTTGTGCATTGCTTGCCGCGACAAGGAGCCGGTCGCGGCCCGTCGGCGGGAGCATAAGCGCTCAAAACTTCTTATTGGTATATGAAACGCTGTGCGATCTCAACCGCGCTTGCCTTTGTGCCTCGCCGGCACCCCGTCAACGCGAAGACGGCGCATCCGGGCGCATGAGATAGCTCCACGCTTCGATCCAGACACCGCGTCCGCCGAGGGTGAGCCACACGGCAGTACATCGTCGTTCATAGCACGGATTTGCCTCGTGACACCCTTCATAGATGTCCAGCACGCGCCAGACATGCCGCCCGGCCAGGATCTCGAAAACATTGCCTGAGACCCAGCCGGCTTCGTCATCCGCCATGATTGCCGGATACGGCCCCAGAAAGCATTTACGGCCCCGGATCGCGCCCGGACCCAGCAACCGGGCATTGTGCGCGAGCACCCGGCTCATCGGATGCCCGCTCTTGCGGCGCAACGTGCCATAAGCGAACAGTCGCTGCCGAGGGTGACCATGTGCCTGCGGATTCATCAGGTCGCCTCACTTCAGGATGGATTAACCACAGGCGCGGATTTTCCGCCTCATTTGGCCGTCTTTCGCGTGTTCGAGATTCATTTTTTTGCCACATCGCCGAACGCTCATGCTAGCACAGAATGAAAAGCTTTTTACGTCACCCGTGTTCGCGTGCGGCGCGGCGCGTGGCGCTAGACAATGGTGCAGGCGTTGCAGAGCGTGCTCACCGGGGTGGGTGCGATCTGCGCGCGGATGGCGCAAATTGTCGGCAAATTTGGCGTAATTTGTGCGCGCACTGACAGCCCTCAGGGCACGGAAGCAGCGCGGTCGTGCGTTTAGGCGGGAGTAGAGTGAATGAAACGGCGAACTTTTCTGAAGGCTGGAGCGGTGACTGGGGCATCTGCCGTTGCGGCCCCGGCGATTGCGCAGGGTAAGCGCGAACTGAAGATGGCGCTGGCGTGGCCGCTGAACTATCCAGGCTATGGAACCAGCGCACAGATATTGGCGAAAAAGATTACCGAAGCGACGAATGGGCGACTTACCGTGACGCCCTACGCCGCCAACGATCTCGTGCCGGTAGCGCAAATGTTCGACGCCGTCGCCGATGGCCGGGTCGATATGTACCACGCCATCGAGTACTACTGGGAAGACAAGGACCCGGCGTTCAACTTCTTCGCCGGCGTGCCGTTCGGGCTCAGCCCGATCGAGATGGACACCTGGCTGAACAAATATGGCGGCCAGGAGCTATGGGACGAACTCTCCGCGCGCTACAACATCAAGCCGCTGGCCGCTGGCAACACCGGCGTGCAGATGGGCGGCTGGTTCAACAAGCGCATCCAGAGTGAGGCCGATCTGCGCGGCCTGCGCATTCGCATTACCGGCTTGGCCGCCGAGGTTTATCAATCGTTCGGCGCCGAGCCCGTGGTGGTCCCGGGTGGCCGTGTCGTCGAGGCGCTCAACTCCGGCGAGATCGATGCGGCCGAATGGGTCGGGCCGTGGAACGACATGGCGCTCGGGCTGCACCGCGCGGCGCGTTACTACTATCATCCAGGCTTTCACGAGCCGGGCACGCAGATCAGCGTCGGCATGAACCTTGACCTCTGGATCGGCCTTTCCGAAGGCGAGAAAGAGCTGATCAAGATGGCGTGCCGGACTGAGGCGGTGCGGATGCTGGCCGAGTTCAACGCGCGCAACGCCGCGGCAATTACCCAGCTCGTTCGCGCCGGCAACACGGAAATCCTTGGCTTTCCGGACGACCTGCTCAATGAAATGGGCAAGGCGTCGAGCGCCGTGGCCATGCGGCTTGCCGATAGCAGCGACCACGCGCAGCGGATTTTCCAGAACTTCGTCAGCGCGCGCTATCAGCTTCTGCGCTGGACCAAGGTAGCGGAGGACGCCTTCCTGCTCGCGCGGCGCTTGCCGTTCGACTACGACCGCTCCGAGGCGCTGGGCATCGACCGCGATCTGTCTCCAGGTCAGGATGGAAACGGCCAGCAGCTTCTGCGGCAAGGCGCACGCGAAGTGCCCGGCGAGACGCGCAGCTCAATCGGCGCGGAACCGCAGATCATAGACGTTCAGCCGGAATGATGCGGGACGCGGCCATGGCGCGTCGGCGACATGCAACAGTTTGAGGGATGGTTATGAAGCGTAGAGCGTTTATCGGGGGCATAGCGGCGACATCGGCGGCGGCAGCAACTTTTCCGCGCCCGGCGATTTCGCAGGGTCGTCAGCAGTTCCGGCTGGCCTCGACCTACAACGCCAGCGCGCGCGGCTATTCGACAAGTCTGCGGCGGCTGGTCGAACGCATTCGTCTGGCGACCGAGGGGCAGGTCGACATCAAGATTTTCTGGCCGGGCGAGATCGTCGATGCGTTCGACAGTTTCGATGCCGCGTCGCGTGGCGACGTCGACATGTATTACGGCTCGGAGCAGTACTGGTACAAGCGCAAGTCGCCGGGCTATGCCTTCTTCGGCTCGCTGCCCTACGGCATGACGGTGACCGAGCACGAAGCCTGGATGGAATATCTCGGCGGCCAAGAGCTATGGCGCGAGTTGTCCGCGCGCTACAACATCATGCCGCTTGCCGCTGGCGATACGGGCGTGCAGATGGGCGGCTGGTTTAAACGCGAAATCAACTCGATGGCAGACTTCCAGGGCCTGCGCTATCGCGTGCCGGGCATCTTCGGGCCCATCATCGACAGGATCGGCGGGCGCTCGGTCAGCATGCCGGGCGGCAAGATCACCGAGGCGTTCCGCAACGGAGAACTGGACGGGGCGGAATTCGTTGGTCCGTGGGCGGACCGAGAAAAGGAATTCCACAAATACGCGCGCTACTACTATTGGCCGGGCGTGCATTCGCCGATGGCGATGCAGGCGATCGGCGTCAACATGCAGGTCTGGAATAGCCTCAGGCCCGAGCATCAGAGGGTCATGGAACTGGCTTGCCAGCAGGAGCGCCGTGACATGACGGAAGACTATTACAGCTTCCATGGCTTGATCCTGCAGCAGCTCATTAAGGAAGACGGCGTACGACTGCGCCAATTCCCCGACGAAGTCCTGACTGGCATTGGCAAAGCTTCTGGCGAGGTCATCGCCGAGGCGGTGCAGGGCGACGAGTTGCTGGCGCGCATCTACGCGAGCTTCATGAACGCGCGTAAGCGTCTTCTGCGCTGGGGCTCGTATGGAGACGAGAGCTTCCTGGTTGGGCGACGTTTGCCGTTCCGCTACGGCCCGGCCGGCGATGTCGAGTTGATCCAGCCGAAGCCGATCGATCCGCGCTTCCTGCCAGCCGGCGACACGGAGCAAATGCCCGCGCCAAGCGCCGAGCCGGTGATCACCAACACCATCACCCGCATTTAGCTGGGGGAGCGATGCGGGACGCCGAGGGCTGATGTTCACGCTGGCCCATTTGTCGGATCCGCATCTCGGCCCGCTGCCGCGCGCCCGTTTCCACCAGCTGGCGAGCAAGCGTCTGCTGGGCTACCTCAACTGGCGCAGGCGGCAGGGCCTCCACCGGCCGGAGGCGCTCGACGCAATCATCGCGGACGTGCGCGCGCATGCTCCAGACCACATCGCGGTCACCGGCGACCTGGTGAATATCGCGCTGCCCGCCGAATTCGCCCATGCGCTGGCCTGGCTGCAGGACTTGGGCGATCCTACTGATGTGAGCGTGGTGCCCGGGAATCATGACGCGTATGTGCGGCAATGGGGCGGGCAGGGCTTCCGGCTGTGGGCGGACTACATGCGTTCGGACCCGCGCGGCGACGACTTCCTTCAAAGCTGGCACGCGCAGTTTCCCTATATTCGGGTGTTCGGCAATGTCGCGCTAATCGGGACGTCGTCGGCACGCGCAACCGCGCCGTTCCTCGCGGCGGGGCGGCTTGGGCGCGCCCAGTTGCGCTTGCTGGAGAAGGCGCTGGAGGCGCTGGGTGCAGCGGGGTTGGCGCGGGTGCTGCTGATCCACCATCCGCCACTGCCAGGCATGGCGGGCTGGCGGCGGGGGCTGCACGATGCGTGGGCGCTCAGGGACGTGCTTCGCGCGCAGGGCGCGGAGCTGGTGCTGCACGGCCATGAGCATCGCTTCAAGCTGAACTGGCTCGAATGGTCCGGCGGCACGATCCCGATCGTCTGCGCGCCCTCGGCCTCGGCGGCTGCCACGGCCACGCGGCCCAGCGGCCACAGCAAGCCGCCCGCCGCCTATCACCTGTACCGGATCGGGCGTGATAAGCACGGCTGTGTGATCCATATGACACGCCGCGGGCTTATCGAGGGCGGCGCGCGGGTGGACACGCTTGGCGAAATGCGCCTGTCCCCGACGCCTGAGCACGCGAATACCTCGGAAATTCTCCGCGAAAACGGCTGATCCCCAGCTTTTCCAGAAGGCTGTGCGAACCGCGCGGCCTCGCATCGGGGGGCAGAGCGAATCGCCTTACAAACGCGGCTGGTTCGTTGCAGTGCGATCGCCGCCCTAACACAAGACCTCGCGAAAACGTGAGGGTGACACCATATATTGTGGTAAAGGTTAAAATCATGCACCAAGCCTTGACTTTGCGCCCCGACTCACGCCATCGTTCGCGGGTGTTCGGCAGCGGGGTGCCGTCACTCTGACCAATTAACCCGCGTGCGCCGCCAGCCGGGAAGTGGGCTGGCGCGCGATCAGTACGGCGCCTTCCCAGAGCGTCGCCAGGTTTGCGTATTTCCATAGTCATCGTTGCGTATTGGCCGCCGAATTCCTCTCGGGGTGTGGACATCGGCGCGCGCCAATCCCGTTTTGCGTTCGCGTTCTCGCGTCAAGCTGGACAATTCACAAATTTACAATCGCCGCATACGCGGGCGAAACCTTGAGGGATGCACAGATGCGGATCGAACGGCGCTTCACCAAAGAGG
>CAYVFK010000104.1:0-6927 GCA_964450925.1 uncultured Hyphomicrobiaceae bacterium
GCACTTTACTACGCCGAAAGCGGCGGCCACGCCGACATCATCGCCCCGCTGACCGGCATCACGGTGAAGTACAACAAGCTGCTGCTGATCTCGGCCGCCGTGCTGGTGATCGGCAACGGCGCGTTCGCCCTCGGCGCGTGGCTGCGCCGCCCGGCCCCGGCGAAACCAGCCGACAGCATCTGAGCGTTCGCAGAACTGGCATTTCCGCTTGCACGCCATCTTGCCATTTGTGAATGATCGGCGGTCTTTTTCGCACCATCCAGCGCCGGGGCGCCGCCGTGAGCAAATTTTTTCGCGAACTCTATTTCGGCACGCACACCTATTCGCGTGTTTTTCGCTTCACGCTCGTCGCGATCGATGCGGCCACGCTGATCTATTTCATCGCTGTCACGACCCTTCCAAGCTCGCCAATGCTGCGAGCCATCGACATCGGCATTGGCATCTATATCGCGCTAGATTTGTTGGGACGACTGATCGCCACGGGCGGCGGACGGCGTTATTTCCGCGAGATCAGCACCTGGACCGACCTCGCCGTGCTGGCCTCACTGCTGGTGCCCGCGGCGGCGGAAGACTACCTCTTCCTGCGCATCCTGCGCATCTTCCGGCTTTTGCGCTCTTATCACATGTTGCGCGACCTGCGCGAACTCTCCCCGTTATTCCGCCGCCACGAGGAAGTCGCCAACAGCGTCGTCAACCTGCTGGTCTTCGTTTTCGGCATCTCCGCGCTCGTGTTCGTGCTGCAATACCGCACGAACGAGGGAATCAACAACTATCTGGATGCGCTCTATTTCACGGTCACGGCGCTGACGACCACCGGCTTCGGCGACATCACCCTTCAGGGCACGATCGGCCGGCTGCTGTCGGTGGTGATCCTGGTGTTCGGCGTCGGCCTGTTCTTGCGGCTTATCCAGGTCATCTTCCGGCCGAGCAAGGTTCAGCACACGTGTCCGGACTGCGGGCTGAAACAGCACGACGCGGATGCGGTCCATTGCAAGCACTGCGGGCGCGTGCTCAATATCGAGAACGCGGGGGACTGAGATGAGGCGCGCGGCTTCTCAACGCGAGGTCGCGACCGCATTGCCGCCCAGCCGAGGGGTCAGCGAGACCCAAAGCTGCGGCGCGCGATAGGACTGGCGCTTGATGAAGGTGTATGGCACATCGCGCCACAGCAGCACACGCGAATGCTTGTTATCGAGGACAAAGTCCCCTTGAGCGGTGCGCACTGTCAGCACGGCATGACCGTCGCCCTGTTCATCGAGCACAACCGTGATCAATAATGCGCTCTCCGGCCAGCCCCGCCTGATAAGCTCGCGTCGCTTCAGCAGTACATAGTCTTCGCAATCGCCAGCGAGCTGCGGCATAGTCCAGTGCTCTTCGACCCCATACAGTTCGCGATCGGTCTTCGGCGCAATCTGGTCGTTGATATAGCTGTTGACCGCGTTGAGCATCACCCATCTATCGCCCGTCAAGTCCAGGCGCGTCCCGCCTCCGTCCGCACGGCGCAGGCGCGATTGTGGGCGGCATTCCGGGGGATTCCTGCGACAGTAGTCGACATAGCCCGGCGGGGCATTGGTTAGGCCGTGGACCGGCATGGTCGCGCGCGAAGAACCGTGCTGCGGCAAAGCGCTTTTGCGCACAATCGTCTCAGCATCGAACGCCGCCGCATCGTGCCGTGCGCCAGTCAACGCGACCAACCCCATCAGCAGCGCAACCCCAACCCAACGCATGACACCGATCCTTTCTCAACGAACCGCGAAAAAGGATGCCAGACAGGCATTGAACGAGAGCTAAACGGCTGGGCAAAAACTTATGAAGATTGAGCGAGTACTCAGACAGACAGTTGCCGCTTGTCCACAACGCTGCCCCCGGCATTGATCTCGTATATAACCGGCACGCCGGTTGCCAGATTGAGCTGTGTGACCTCTGCGGTGGACAAGTCATCCAGTTGCATCATCAAGGCGCGCAACGAATTACCATGCGCCGAGACAATCACGTTTTTCCCTTGCTTCAGCAGCGGCACCACCTCTTCTTGATAGAAGGGTAGCACGCGCTCGGCGGTATCCTTGAGGCTTTCACCACCCGGCGGCGGCGTATCGTAGGAGCGACGCCAGATATGCACCTGCTCCTCACCCCAGCGCTCGCGCGCGTCGTCCTTGTTGAGGCCGGCCAAGTCGCCATAGTCGCGCTCGTTCAGCGAGACATCGCGGGTGATGGGGATATCGCTCTGGCCGAGTTCATCGAGGATGATATTCAATGTGCGTTGCGCACGGACCAGCCCGCTGGTAAAGGCGATATCGAACCGAACGCCGTCAGCTTTCAATGCGCGTCCCGCCCGACGCGCTTCTTCGATGCCCTGCTCGGTAAGATCGGGATCGCGCCAGCCGGTGAACAGGTTCAGCTTGTTCCACTCGCTTTGTCCGTGGCGAACGAGCACGAGCATCACGGCGAGTTCCTCCAGGGTTGATGAAAGATGCGCAGGACCGCTTATAAGCCGAGCACGTCGCGCATGGAATAGATGCCCGGCGGCTTGCCGCGCGCCCACAGCGCCGCCTTGACCGCGCCGCGCGCAAAAATCTGGCGGTCGGTGGCGCGGTGGGTGAGTTCGACACGCTCGCCGGCCCCAGCGAAGACGACCGTATGCTCGCCGACAACATCACCACCGCGCAAGGAGGCAAAGCCGATATCCCCGCTGCGGCGCGCGCCGGTGTGCCCCTCGCGGGTTTTGACGGCGTGGTTCTCCAGCGCAACCTGCCGGCCTGTTGCCGCGGCTTCGCCGAGCATCAGCGCGGTGCCGGATGGCGCGTCCACCTTATGCCGGTGGTGTATCTCGACGATCTCGATGTCGTAGTCAGCGTCAAGCGCGGCGGCGACCTTTTCGGTGAGCGCGCCCAGCAGGTTCACGCCGAGGCTCATGTTCCCCGCCTTGACGATCGTGGCATGGCGCGAGGCGCTAGCGATCCGCTGCTCGTCCTCCTCCGCGAAGCCTGTAGTTCCGATCACATGGACAATGCGCGCTTGCGCCGCCAGCCCGGCATAATCGGCGCTCACGTTCGGCACAGTGAAATCCAGTATGCCCTCGCAGCGGGTGAACAGCGCCAGCGGGTCGTTGGTCACATCAATGCCCAGCGCGTCGACCCCCGCCAATTCGCCGAGATCGGCGCCGATGTATTGGGAGCCGGGTGCTTCCGTTCCGCCGATGAGGGCGCAATGCGGCGACTCGTGCACTGCGCGGACGAGCGCGCGCCCCATACGCCCTGAAGCGCCCATGACGGCAAGCCGCATCTCGCTCATTGCGCACGTCTCCCTCGCCTAAACCGTCGTGCCTGGCGCGGCGGCTGCGATCGCTTTGGCAATCATGTCACGGGCTTCTGAGTCATCGCCCCAGCGCGTGATCTCGACCCATTTGCCATCTTCCAGGTCCTTATAGCGCTGGAAGAAATGCGCAATCTGACGAATTTGCATGTCCGGCAGGTCGCGATAGCTGTCGATGTTGTTGTACATCGCCGACACACGGCCCGAGGGCACCGCGATGATCTTCTCATCTGCGCCGGCCTCATCGCGCATGTGCAGCACGCCGACAGGGCGGCAGTTCATAACCGCGCCAGGGATTAACTGGCGCTGGTTCGCAATCAGCACATCCACCGGGTCGCCGTCATCCGACAGCGTATGGGGCACGAAGCCATAGTTCCCCGGATAGCGCATCGCGGTGTAGAGCACCCGGTCGACGAACAGCGTGCCCGAAGCCTTGTCCATCTCATACTTGACAGGCTCGCCGCCGGTCGGGACTTCAACGACAACATTGATGTCGTGCGGCGGGTTATCGCCGATGGGGATGGCGTCTATACGCATGGCGATGCCTCTCTGCTTGGAGCCTCATGCTACGAGGGTGTGTTGCAACTTCCGCGCGCCCCGTCAAGCACTGCTGCTGCGCGCACGCAAAAGCCGGCCCAGGGATCGACCTGGACCGGCTGAGAGGGGACACCTAGGCACCAGCCGGACGCGTGCCCGGCATCGGCTTAGTAAGCGTAGTCGCGCCCCAGGGCCTTGGCGCGTTCGCGCGCGCTCGGGTTGACTGATGGGCGGAACGGCACCTCGACCACCTCGGCGTCGACTGGCTCGCCGGAACGTTCCGTGTAGGCTTCCGGCACCTCCACCAGGAGCTTCGTGCCAATCTGCGCGTGGGTGTGGGGCACCCAACACAGCGCGATATTAGTCTGTAGTTCGGGCGACCACCACGGCGAGGTGACGTAGCCGACACGCCCGCCTTCTGGCTCCGAGATCAGCCAGAAGTCGTTGGCATAGTCGGTGATCGGCTGGCCACCCAGTTTGATGCCGACCATGCGCATCTTGAAGGGGAAACCGCCCTCATCGATCACGGCGCGCTGGCGCTCCAGTTCTTGCTTGCCGACGTAATCGGCCTGCTTCTTGCGCGGCACCTGATAAGACAAGTTGACCTGGAACGGCGAAGTTTCCGCGTCGAGATCCTGGCCCCACGAAAGGATGCCGGCGGCCACCCGCCGGTGATGGGCCGGAGCGATCACGCGCAAGCCATAGTTCGCGCCCGCGCCGCGCACCGCATACCAGACGGTTTCGGCATTCAGGGTCGAATCCATAGTGTAGATTTCATAGCCCTTCTCGCCGGTGAAGCCGGTTTGGCTGAGCAGTACGTCAACATCGCCGACCTTGGCCCACATCAGCCCGTAATACGGCATCTGACCCACACCCTCGCCGAACATTTCAGACATCAGGTCTTCGGACAGCGGCCCCTGGATTTGCAGCGGCGAGACGTCGATCTCGGCGATATCGACATCGTAGCGCTTGCCAACATTCACGCCCTGCAGCCAAAGCATCAGGTCACTGTCGGAGATCGAGAACCAGAACTCGTCCTCGGCGATGCGCAGCAACACCGGATCGTTCAGGATGCCGCCCTTCTCGTTGCACAGGATGGCGTATTTGCCGTGCATCGGCTTGATCTTCGTGGCGTCACGCGTGATGACGAAGTTCACAAAGTCTTCGGCGTCCGGACCTTTTACGCGGATCTGGCGCTCAACGGCCACGTTCCACATGGTCACGCGGTTGACCAGCGCATCGTATTCAGCCATTGCACCGCCATCCTCCGGGCGGACGTAGCCGCGCGGGTGATACATCCGGTTGTAAACAGTCGCGCGCCAGCAGCCGGCTTCTACGGCAAGATGCCAATACGGTGACTTGCGCACGCGCGTCGAGATCAGCATCTGCACCGGCGTGGGGCCGGACTGACGCAGGTTGATCGGTACGATGCGATCAGATTGATCGACATCGGGAACGTTCGGATGAGAGCGGTTTGGCTGATTCTCGCTTTCGCTCATTTTTGCCTTCTCCAACATGGCGGCTTCCTCTTTGCCTGGGACGAATTTCTGAGAGCATATGGTCACAATCCGGCGCGGCATATCGTCCCCAAAACGACTCTTTGACAGTTTGAAATCGGCCTTGCTGTCCAGGGTGATAACGCCGGACGATTTACTTCGTGAACGGGCCTGAACGCGTCGCGAATTGTCTGGCCGTGGCGCGCGGCGCGCGGCATGATCGAATGCGAATGAAAACGAGGCGCACAGATGAGCCGGGTGGACGCAAAGGATTGGGTTGAGACGGTGAGTGGCGGGCTTTCCAGCGAGGCCCTCGCGGCGCGCATCTACAAGGGCCGCATCCTGATTTTCGACGAACTCGCGCCGGTGCGCGCACTCATCAATGAAACACGCGCGATCCTCGATGAAGCATTCGCCAGCGCGCACCCTGTCGTTGCCTATCGCGCGCTCGGCCTGGCCGGCTTTCGCAAGATGATGCGCGCCGCGCAAAAACGCTTTGCCCAGTCGCCCGAGATCGCCCGGCATTGGACCGAGGCGCTTATCGCCGCCGGGGTCGAGCCAGAATCGACCTATCGCGACCGGCTCGTGCTCCGTGCTGCGCCGCCATACGAAACTGCGAATGGTCGCGGCTACGGCTTGCTACCCGCGCATCGCGACAGTTGGGGCGTGGGGCTGGACTGTCAGATCAACTGGTGGCTCCCGATCTACGACCTAGCGCCAGAGCGCACATTAGCTATTTTTCCGCGCGTATTCGACCAGCCGGTGGTGAACGACAGCGCCGGATGGGATGCGCGGCGCGCGCGCTCTGAAGCCGGTTATCCCGAATTGCCAACAGCGCGTGAGCCACTGAACTGGGGCGAGGCGCTGAAGCTGATTGTGCCCACCGGGACGCTGATGGCGTTTTCTGCCACTCACCTCCATGCGACGGTACCCAACACAACAGACGAAACTCGCATTTCCAGCGAAACGCGCACGGTGGACGGTCGCGACCTGATCGCTGGGCGCGGCGCGCCAAATGTCGACCGCGGACCGGTTGCGCCCGGCACGGCTTGGTTTCACCGCGTGAAGGGCGACGGCTTACTACAGGAGGATATCGAGAGCGGCGATCTCGAAAACACTGAGGCCTGGCGTTAAACAAGCGCAGCGTCGCAATCGACCAAGCCTATGTCGCTCTGCGCGCGTCGGTCTGGCGCGTGCGCGCGCATGCTCTACAATCAAGCGAGGCATGAGCTCCGCAGAGGCCACAGACCTTCATGGCGGCTGCGCGGTTTCAAGCGATCACTCAAGCAACATGGGACAAAGCGGCGATGAAGACTCAAGCGCGCGTGGTAGTAGTCGGCGGCGGCGTTGTTGGCGTCGGCACACTCTATCATCTGGTGAAAAAGGGCTGGTCCGACGTCGTTCTGATCGAGCGCAAGGAGTTGACCTCCGGCTCGACCTGGCACGCCGCCGGGCTGTTGCCGCTTTGGAACATGAGCTACAGCGTTGGCCAGATCCACAAGTATTCAGTGGAGCTTTACAATAAGCTGGAGGAAGAGACCGGCCAGCATGTCGGCTTCTCGGTCGTGTCCAATATCCGCCT
>CAYVFK010000105.1:0-6898 GCA_964450925.1 uncultured Hyphomicrobiaceae bacterium
TTCAGCGCGCCGCGTGGGCGTGCAGTCGGTCCCTGATCTCGTCGAGAATTGCTGGATCGTCGATTGTTGCTGGCACGCGGTAGTCCTCACCATCGGCGATTTTGCGCATCGTGCTTCGCAGGATCTTGCCGGAGCGCGTCTTCGGCAGCCGATTGACCGTAAGCGCCAGCTTGAACGCTGCCACCGGCCCGATCTCGTTGCGCACCAGTTGGATGATCTCCGCCTCGATCTGCGTCGGATCGCGGGTCACCCCCGCGTTCAACACAACGAAACCCGCCGGCACCTGCCCCTTGATCGGATCAGCGATCCCAACCACCGCGCATTCCGCCACATCCGGGTGGTTGGCGATCACCTCCTCGATCCCGCCAGTCGAGAGGCGATGCCCAGCGACGTTGATGATATCGTCCGTGCGCGCCATTACGAACACATAGCCATCTTCGTCGATATAGCCTGCGTCGCCCGTGCGGTAATATCCGGGATAGTCGTTGAGATAGGACGCACGAAACCCTTCGTCGTTATTCCACAGCGTCGGCAGGCATGACGGCGGCATCGGCAGCTTGATGCAGATCGAGCCGACCTGCCCCGCCTCCACGTCATAACCCTGTTCGTCGAGCACGCGCAGTTCATAGCCCGGCATGGGCACCGTGGGCGAACCGTACTTGACCGGCAGCATCCCCAGCCCGACCGGGTTCCCCGCAATCGCCCATGCTGTCTCGGTCTGCCACCAGTGGTCGATCACTGGCACGTTTAGCACCTTTTCGGCCCAGCGGATCGTATCGGGGTCAGCGCGCTCGCCCGCCAGGAACAGCGTCTCGAACCTCGACAGATCATATCCACCAGCGAGTTGTCCGCTCGGGTCATGCTGCTTGATTGCGCGGAATGCGGTCGGCGCGGTAAACAGTGCCTTGGCACCGTGCTCGGAGATCACCCGCCAGAACGCAGCGGCGTCTGGCGTGCCGACCGGTTTTCCCTCGTACATGATTGTCGTCGCGCCGTGCAATAGCGGGGCATAAACGATGTATGAGTGCCCGACCACCCAGCCGACATCGGACGCCGTCCACCACACGTCGCCCGGATCAATGTTGTAGTGGTTTTTCATCGTCCATTTCAGCGCGACCATGTGCCCACCATTGTCGCGGACGACACCCTTGGGGATGCCCGTCGTGCCCGAGGTGTAGAGGATGTAGAGCGGATCCGTAGCAGCCACGCTCACGCAATCTGCATGGCCTCCGGCAAGGCGCGCGCGCTCGACTGCCTGCGTCCAGTCATGATCGCGCGGGGCAAACAGCGGCGCATAGGTCTGTGGTCGCTGCAAAATCAGCGTTGCTTGCGGCTTGGTCTCGGCATGCGCAATCGCTTCGTCCAGCAGCGGCTTGTATTTCACGATGCGACCGGGCTCGATACCGCAGGAGGCAGACAGGATCAGCTTGGGCTTGCAATCGTTGATGCGCGTCGTGAGTTCATGCGCTGCGAAGCCACCAAAAACCACCGAGTGGATCGCGCCGAGCCGGGCGCAGGCCAGCATGGCGATCGCCGCCTCCGGGATCATCGGCATGTAGATGATGACGCGGTCGCCCCTCTCGACGCCGAGATCGCGCAGCACGCCAGCAAACAGTGCCACCTCATCGCGCAGCTCGCGGTAGCTGTAGATGCGCTGCGTCCCGGCCAGCGGGCTGTCATAGATCAGGGCGGGCTGGTCGCCGCGTGCCGGCACATGCCGGTCGAGGCAGTTGTAGCAAGTGTTGCACTGCGCCCCGACGAACCAGCGGCCGTAGACGCCCATGTCGGGATCGAAGATCTTGTCGGCCGGCTTGTCCCAGTCGATATCCTTCGCGGCTTCGGCCCAGAAGCCTTCCGGGTCGTCTTGCCATTGGCGGTAGATGTTGTGATAGCGGCTCATCGGCGTTTCGCTCCCTGGGTCGGCGGGCGTTGTTGCTTGTTGAGGCGGACAAAACGCGGTCAGCGGCCCGGCTGCGCTGGCGTCGCTATTTTGAAATTGGCGGGCAAGCTTGGCAAGAGGCTGAAACGCGCGACATCAGGCGCCGCGGGGCTTTACAGGCAAATGAATGATGAAACGCTGGCGGAGAGGTCGAGCAGCATCGCCTGGCCGCGCTCCAGCCATAGCGCCGCCGCGCAGGCAACGAGCGCCGCGCCAGTCATGAGCACAAGCCATTTCAGCATGCGTGGCATCAGCAGTTCCTCTCTAGACGGCGCAGGGCCCGTCAAGACGTCGCGGGGCTTGCAGGCGCCGGCCGACGTACGCGCATCAAGGCATGTAGCAGCGCAGAGATCACACCCAGCGCGATCGAGATCCACCACATGATGTCATAGCTCTGGAAAATGTCATAGAGATAGCCGCCTAGCCACGCGCCAAGAAAGCTGCCGATCTGGTGTGACAACAGGGTAATGCCGAACAGCATGGACATCCAGCGCGGCCCGAACATGTCCGCCACCAGACCGCTCGTCAGCGGCACCGTAGCGAGCCACAGCAGCCCAAGGATCGCGCAGTAGACAAGTAAGCTGTTGTAGGTCATGGGCAGCAGCACAAACGCCAGAAAGACCACCGCGCGGGCGCTGTACAGGAACACGAGCAGGTGGCGCTTGTCGTAGGTGCCACCGAGTTGGCCGAACAGATATGTGCCCGCGATATTGCCGATGCCAATCATCATCAGCGCAAGCATGCCGGTTTCCGCACTGAAGCCTTGGTCGGTCACAAATGCGGGCAAGTGGGTGGCGACAAAGGCAATATGAAAGCCGCAGACGAAAAAGCCGACCGCGAGCAGCCGAAAGTCCCGATCGGGCATCGCTTCGCCGAGCGCTGCGCGGATCGTTTGCTGTCCGGCGGAGACGACATTCGCTGCCCGGCCTCTTGCCTCGCGCCCCGCTCCCGTAGCGAGCATCCAGCCAAGTGGAGCCATCATCGCAGCGGTCAGCGCCAGAACGACGAGGCTCCAGGACCACCCGTAAGCGTCGATCAGCACATGGACATACGGCAGTGCGGCGAACATGCCGATAGCGCTGCCCATGCTGGCCAGACCCAGCGCTTTCGCGCGGCTTTCCTCGGGTGCGGCGCGGCCAACGACACCAAGCACAGTGGTGAATCCCGTTCCACTCACGCCGAGGCCGATGAGCACGCCAGCCGCCAGCAGGCTTGCTTCGCCTCCGGCATTGGCCATGATCAGCAGTCCACCCACATAACAAAGCGCGCCGAAGGTCAGCACCCGGCCCGCGCCGTATTTGTCAGCCAGCCCGCCGGCCGCAGGCGCTGTCAAACCCCACAACAGGTTCAACAGCGCCATCGAAAGGCCGAAAGATTCCCGTCCCAGCCCAAGATCGAGGCTGATAGGCGTCAGAAACAGCCCAAAGCTCTGGCGGATGCCCATGTTGACGGTAAGCACGAGACCGGCGGCCAGTACGATCAGCCAGAGAAGCGGCGTCGCGGAGATACGCTGAGAAGCCAAAATTGAAAATCCCGCTAATGGCAGCGGAAATCGGCCGCTGCGCGTGAACTGGACTTGAGTCTATGGCGGTGCCATATTGCGCGGCAAATGAAAAAGGTTGATCACTGCTATGAGCCTGATTTCTGATATCTTTACCTGGTGGAACGGCGCGACGCTGGGCACGAAGCTGTTCACGCGCCGCCATGGCCAACTCATCGGCGAGGATGAGTGGGGCAACAAGTATTACGCGCAGCGCTCAGGCAATGGTCCCCTTGGCAAACCTCGCCGCTGGGTCATTTATAACGGCGTCGCCGAAGCCTCAAAGGTCCCGCCGGAGTGGCATGCCTGGCTGCACTACACCGTCGATACACCGCCGACCGAGGAGGCCTACCGCGCCAAGCCTTGGGAGAAGCCGCACATCCCCAACATGACAGGCACCGCCCAGGCCTACCGACCGCCGGGTAGCATCCTCCGTCCGCATCCGCGCCCTCAGGGCAAGCGGGATTACGAGCCCTGGCAGGCCGAATGAGCATGGTGACGAGCGAGCCTGCGGCGCGGCCTGAGCGAGCACAGACCTGGGATGCGGCGGATTACGATGCCAATGCCCGGTTCGTCTCGGATTATGGCGCGGAGATCCTGAACTGGCTGTCGCCGCGCGCCGGCGAGCGTGTTCTTGATCTCGGCTGCGGGGACGGCGTACTGAGCCGGAAAATTATTGAGGCTGGCGCGCAGGTCGTGGGCGTTGACATCAGCGCGGAGCTGCTGAGGGTCGCGCGCGACCACGGGATCGACGCACGTCAGATCGACGGTGAGGCGCTGCCGTTCGAGCGCGAATTCGACGCCGTTTTTTCCAACGCTGCCCTGCACTGGATGACCAATCCCGACGCTGTGATCGACGGCATCAAGCGTGCGCTCAAGCCTGGCGGCCGCTTTGTTGCCGAATTCGGTGGGCACGGCAACGTGGCGGCGTGCGTCACGGCGATGCGCGCGGCTGCGGACAAGTTTGGCCGAGATCCGGCGCTTGCTGGACCGTGGTTCTTCCCGACGCCGGAGCGGTATCGCGCGCGGCTTGAACGCGCGGGCTTCAGGGTGAACCGCATTGCGCTGGTGGCGCGGCCAACGCCGCTGCCCACTGGTATGGAGGGCTGGCTGATGACGTTCCGCGGCCCGTTCTTTGCGCAATTCGGCGAGCGCAAACAGGATGTGCTGAATTGGGTGGCCGATCTGCTGGCGCCTTCGCTGTGCGACAGTCACGGCCAATGGTTCGCGGATGACATGCGTCTGCGCGTGTCTGCGGCCCGGGCGTAGACCACAAGCATTCATCAGGAGGAGGGCGCTTTATGGCACGAATGGTAGCGATCGCCGCCGTAGCCTTCCTGACACTTGCTGTCTTCCCCGCGCAGGCCGCCAGGATTGCCAATAATGTTGCCGTTTTTGCCGCGCTGGACAAAGTGACCGCGCGGGTGTCAAAGCTCGAAGTGCAGATCGACGAGACAAGCGTGTTCGGTGCGCTCAAGATCACGCCGCGCGCGTGCTACACCCGGCCGCCGACCGAGCGCCCGCGCACCTCAGTGTTTGTCGAGATCGACGAGATACAGCTCGACGGCCGGGAAAAGCGAATTTTCACCGGCTGGATGTTTGCTGAAAGCCCTGGCATTCACGGGGTTGAGCACCCGGTATATGATGTCTGGCTGACCAACTGCAGCACAACGGATGGGTCCGCTTCGCTCGACAGCCGATAGAAGTCGGCCTTGCCGCGCACGGCCGCTGCCAATAGGCTCTGGAATTGCTCACGGCCGATTTCGCGCGCGCCAAAGGTCTTGAGATGCTCCGTGACGAACTGTGTGTCCAGCAGCGTAAAGCCGCCATGGATCAGGCGTGCGGCAAGATAGACCAGCGCCACCTTGCTCGCATCGCGTTCATAAGAGAACATGCTCTCCCCGAAAAACGCGCGGCCCAGCTCGACACCGTAAAGCCCACCCACAAGCTCCCCGTCCAGCCAAGTTTCGATTGTGTGGCAGTGCCCCATCTTGAACAGCTGGCCATAAAGGCGGCGAATCTGTGGGTTGATCCAAGTCGTGCGGCGTCCAGGGCGCGAACTGGCGCAGCCGTCGATCACGCCGTGATAGTCCGAATCGACACGCACTTCGAATTTGCGCTGGCGGATAGTTCGCGATAGCCGGCGCGGCACATGCACCTCATGTAGCGGCAGAATCCCGCGCAGTTCCGGCTCGACCCAGAACAACGAATGATCCAGCGCGCTCTCAGCCATTGGGAAAATGCCGCACGCGTAGGCCTTGAGCAAGACCTGGGGCGTGATTTCGGTATTGAGATCGGATGGCGACCCCATGCAACTCCACCGCTCGGTGATATCCTGGGCCAGTAGCCCGTTCGCTCCGACTATTTAGTGTCCGTCGAGGAACTTTTCGAGCCAGTGAATGTCGTATATCCCATCAACGATATCCGGCTCTGATACCAGCATAACATAAAGCGGTATGGTCGTTTCGATGCCGTCGATTACGAATTCGCTTAATGCGCGCTTGAGCCGCATCAAGCATTCGTTGCGGTGGCGGCCATGAACGATCAGCTTGCCGATTAGGCTATCGTAATAGGGCGGGATCGAATAGCCGGCATAAACACCGGAGTCGACGCGCACGGATAGGCCGCCAGGCGGGTGAAAATAGCGAATCTTGCCAGGCGAGGGCGCGAAAGTCGTCGGGTTCTCCGCATTGATGCGGCACTCGATGGCGTGGCCATTGAACTCGACGTCTTCTTGGGCAATCGTGAGCGGCGCGCCAGAGGCGATGCGGATCTGCTCGATGATCAGGTCGATGCCGGTAATCATCTCCGTAACCGGGTGCTCGACCTGAATGCGCGTGTTCATTTCGATGAAGAAGAACTCGCCATTTTCATACAAGAATTCGACTGTCCCGGCTCCGCGGTATTTCAGCTTTCGCATCGCTGCCGCGACGGTATCGCCGATCTCGCGGCGCTGCTCGTCGTTGAGCGCGGGCGAGGGCGCCTCCTCCCATACCTTCTGATGGCGGCGCTGAAGCGAGCAGTCGCGCTCGCCGAGATGGATCGCGTTACCGCGCCCGTCGGCTAGCACCTGAATCTCGATATGACGCGGCTGGGCGAGATACTTCTCGATATACACGGCGTCGTCGCCGAACGCGGCCTTGGATTCCGAACGCGCTGTGGATAGCGCCACCGACAGGCGATCTTCGGAATGCGCCACCTTCATGCCGCGCCCGCCGCCACCCGACGCCGCCTTGACCAGCACCGGATAGCCGATCTTCCGCGCAATTTTCTCGGCCTGTTCGTCCGTTGTCACTGCACCTTCAGAGCCTGGCACCACCGGAATCCCAAGACTCTTCGCTGTTTCCTTGGCCTGGATCTTGTCGCCCATCAGCCGGATGTGTTCCGAGGTCGGGCCGATGAAGGTGATCTCGTGCTCT
>CAYVFK010000106.1:0-6819 GCA_964450925.1 uncultured Hyphomicrobiaceae bacterium
GCCGCTCAAGGCTTTCGAGGTCGGCGATCATCAGTTCGGTCTCAACCGTCTCGGCGTCCGCGATCGGGTCCACCCGCCCCTCGACATGGGTGACGTCATCATCCTCGAAACAGCGCAGCACGTAGGCGATGGCGTCCATCTCGCGGATGTTCGCCAGAAACTGGTTGCCCAGCCCCTCGCCCTTCGACGCGCCACGCACCAGCCCGGCGATATCCACGAAGTTGAGCCGCGTGGGGATGATCTGGGCTGACTTGCCCAGCCGCGCGAGTTCGTCGAGGCGCGGGTCAGGCACCGGCACCTCGCCGACATTTGGCTCGATCGTGCAAAAGGGATAGTTGGCGGCTTCCGCCGCGGCGGTCCGCGTCAGCGCGTTGAACAACGTGGACTTGCCGACATTGGGCAGCCCGACGATACCGCATTTAAAACCCATTCTGGCGCGTCCTGTCCGGTTGACGATGGTCGGTGGCTCAGCCGCCCAGCCAGCGGCGCAGCTTTTCTCCCAGCGCGGTCGGCGAGGATGGCTGGGGCGGTTCATGAGCGGTTGACGGTGATTTGGGCGCGGCTGCGGGTCCGCCGCGCTTTGGCTCGGGCGCATTCGCCGGGGCGCGCACATCGCGCATGGCCTGCGCCACGTCGCTGGCAAACTTGACCTCGTTGCCGCTGACCAGTTCGGGCGCGGCATCAGCCATCGCCTCCAACAGCGGGTCGAGCCACGCCGCGTCAGCCTTGGCGAAGTCGCCGAGCACATGCGCCGTTACCTTCGACTTGTCGCCGGGGTGGCCAATGCCGATGCGCACGCGCCAGAACTCCGCTCCGCAATGCGCGGTGAGGGATTTCAAACCGTTGTGCCCCGCATGGCCACCGCCTTGCTTGACCTTCACCTTGCCCGGCGCGAGGTCGAGTTCGTCGTGAAAGACAACAATGTCGGCCGGAGTCAGCTTGAAGAAGCGTGCGGCTTCGCCTGCCGCGCGGCCCGACTCGTTCATAAACGTCTGGGGTTTGAGCAGCAGAACCTTGCCGCTACCGATATGCGCTTCCGCTGCCTCGCCCTGAAAGCGCCGCCGCCACGGACCCGCGTCATGGACCTCGGCGATCGCATCGACCGCCATGAAACCAACATTGTGTCGGTTCCGGTGGTAGCGCGCGCCCGGATTGCCCAGCCCAATGAGCAGCTTCATGCTGTTTCCTCAGCCGGCCTGCCGGGCTCCTCGCGTCACGCCAGCGCGTCTATTCTTCCGGCTCTGGCGCCTCTTCCTCGCCTTCACCCTCTTCCTGAGCGCTAGCTGCCGCGGTGCCGGCGATGCTGAGAATGGTGAAGTCGCGGTCGGTAATGGTCGGCGTCACGTTCTCGGGCAAAGCAACCTGCGAAATGTGCAGCGAATCGCCGATGTCGAGGCCTCCTATATCAACTTCGATGTATTCAGGGATCGCATCAGCCGGGCAGGTCAGCCCGATTTCGTGGCGCGTCATGTTCAGCGCGCCGCCGCGCTTCAGCCCCGGCGCTTCTTCCTCATTGATCACATGCACCGGCACGTCGACCTCCACAACCGCATCTTTCGCCAGACGGAGGAAATCGACGTGCTCCAGAAAATCCCGCACGGGATCGAACTGCACGTCTTTCGGGATGACGCGGGTCTTTTTGCCGTTCACGTTCAGCAGGAAGACCGTGCTGAGGAAGGTGCCGGTCTCGACCTGCTTCCAGACTTCCTTATAGTTGAGCGTTACCATTTCCGGACCGCCCCGGCCGCCGTAGACAATCGCCGGCACGCCGCCGCTTTTGCGAATCGTACGCGCTGCAGCGCTTCCGGTTTGCTCGCGCGACTGCGCTGCGAGCTCCAACAGTTCGGCCATGCTTGTCTCCAAATTCTCTCGCCGGCGACCGCGCGGCTGCCAAGAGCCGTGATGCCCTCTACCATGCCAGGAACGCCAGCCGCTCCGCCTGTTCTTGCGTGAAAACCGCAGCACTCGCGTCGGTGTGCAAAGCCCTGAAGAGCACACGCTGCCCGAAGCTACGAATTGGGTAGGGTTATATCTCCGCAGCCAGCGCAAGACAACGGCCAATGCGCTCTAGGACGATGAAGAACGGCGGATCGGACGCATCAGGAAAGCCGGCACCTGGTCGCTCATGCCGAATGCAGTGCTCTCGCCGGCGTCCGCCTCGGCCAGTTCGCGTCTGCGCGCAGGCTTGGTGGGTGAAGGCGCGGCCGCGTCGTCAGCGTTTGACTGTGTTGGCGCACCGTATTCGGGTGTAGCCACGGTTGACTCCGTCGGCTCCTGCTGCTGACGTCGGCGTCCACCTTGGCGGCCTTTTCGTCGCCCGCCCCCCGGCTGTCCGCTCTCGCTGTCCGCCTTGGTTGTTTCTTGCGTTTCGGACTTTTCCGGGCCCACAGTCTCAACGGGTGCCTTTGCGATCGCCTGGTCATTGGCCGCCGCGCTCGAAAGCTCCTCCGAGCGCTCGGTTTTGCGTCCGCCGCGCTTACGCCCGCCACGCTTTCGGCGCTTGCCGTCTTCGGCCTCGGCTTGCGCGTCCGGCTTGTCGCCGATCCATTCGATGCGTCCGCCCAGCAGCTTTTCGATGTCCTGCAGAGCCGGAATCTCTTTTTGCGTCACCAGCATTGCCGCGCAGCCCTCGCGCCCGGCCCGTCCTGTTCGGCCGATGCGGTGGATGTAGTCTTCCGAATGCGTCGGGACATCATAGTTGAACACGTGGCTCACGGCGGGAATGTCCAATCCGCGCGCCGCGACGTCACTTGCCACCAGCAGCTTGATTTCGCCGCTGCGGAAACCCTCCAGGGTCTGCATTCTTGTCCGCTGGTCCATATCGCCGTGCAATTCTCCAGCGTTGAAGCCATGCTTTTTCAGCGAGCGAAAGACCACGCCGACATCGCGCTTGCGGTTGCAGAAGATGATCGCGTTTTTTACGTCTTCCTCGCTGATCATGTCGCGTAACGCCGCGCGCTTCGCCTTGGCTTCCGGTTCGGTGAATTTGAGCCGCTGCTCGATGGTTGTCGCGGCCATCGCCTGACGATCAACACTGACCCGCTCCGGCGCGTTCAAGAACTTATGGGTCAGCTTTTCAATCTCCGGCGGCATTGTCGCGGAGAAAAACAGTGTCTGGCGCGCTGGCGAAAGCAAGCCGCAAATCCGCTCGATATCCGGAATGAAGCCCATGTCGAGCATCCGGTCGGCCTCGTCGATGACGAACACCTCGACGGCCGTCAGCAACAGCTTGCCGCGGCCGAAATGATCGAGCAGCCGGCCCGGCGTGGCGATCAGCACGTCCGCGCCGCGATCCAGTTTGCGGTATTGCTCATCAAACGACACCCCGCCGATCAACAGCGCGACGGTCAGCTTGTGCTTGTCGCCCAGCTCTTCAAAGCTCTGGGCGACTTGCGCCGCCAGCTCGCGCGTGGGCTCCAGGATGAGTGAACGAGGCATCCTCGCGCGGGCGCGACCGCGCTCAAGGCGCGTGAGCATCGGCAGCACGAACGAAGCTGTTTTACCCGTGCCGGTCTGGGCAATGCCAACGACGTCGCGGCCTTCAACTGCGATGGGGATTGTTTTGGCCTGGATAGGCGTAGGTTCCTGGAAACCTGCCGCCGCAACGGCTGCCAGAACCTTGTCACTCAAGCCGAGTTCAGTAAATTTCATGTTGTGTACAGCGGACGGCCCTTGTGCGGCCTGCTCCATAGACGCTTGGTTTATGCGATCATCTTTCATGCATGAATTCGGGCGGACGATAACGCACCATC
Source organism: uncultured Hyphomicrobiaceae bacterium (assembly GCA_964450925.1). Classification (GTDB taxonomy): domain Bacteria; phylum Pseudomonadota; class Alphaproteobacteria; order Rhizobiales; family Rhodomicrobiaceae; genus Dichotomicrobium. The sequence goes on from CAYVFK010000106.1 coordinate 3,753, forward strand.
TGGCGAAGTCAAAGCCAACCGTGACGCACCCGGCGTGTTCTTCTCACACTGGGGCTTCATGACCACGATTTTCTATCATTACAGATGGAGAAATGGCGTAATTCGGCGGCGATGCAAGGTTTTATCGGGACCGATCGTCAATCTGCGTGCTCTGCGCAGGTCACAAGCCGCGACTCAAGGACGCACTACGATCTTACCGACGGCTTTGCGGGCCTCAATCGCCTTGAGTGCACGAACAGTCTCGCACAGTGGCACGACTTCTTCCACATGCGGGTTCAGCAAGCCGTCTGCGCACCACCCGAGCACCTGCCGCATGTTCTGGCGCTGCTGATCCGCGTACAATTCGGCGAAGCGCCCAAACATCACGCCGACGATCGAACAGCTCTTGAGCAGCGGTAGATTGAGCGGGATTTGCGGGATATTGCCCGAGGCGAAGCCGACCACGAGCAGGCGACCGTCCCAGGCCATCGCGCGCAATGCCCGCTCTGTTTGGCTGCCGCCAACGCAGTCATAGACGACATCGACGCCGCGCCCGCCGGTTGCCGCCTTGAGCTGATCGCGCAGATCGCCCGCGCTGTAGTTGATGAGGTCGTCAGCGCCATGCGCCTCGCACACTGCCAACTTTTCCGGTGAGGAGGCTACCGCGATCACCCATGCGCCCAGCGCCTTGGCGATTTCAACCGCCGCCAGCCCCGCACCGCCCGCCGCGCCCAGCACAGCGACCGTTTCGCCCGTCGCGATGCGCCCTCGGTCCTTCAAGCCATGCATCGCCGTACCGTAGGTAATCGTCACGCCGGCCGCGACCTCATCGCTGATCCCCTGCGGGACCGGAACGACCGCCTCGGCCCTTGCAAGGGTTTTCTCCCGGCAGCCGTTCCAGCGTACATACGCAATGACGCGTTGGCCGATCTCCAGGTCCGTCACGCCCGGCCCGAGCCGCTCGACCTCGCCTGCGACCTCCCCGCCCGGCGAAAATGGCAGCTCGGGCTGGTGCTGGTATTTGCCGCGAATGATGAGCGTGTCGAAGAAGTTGAGTGCAGCGGCGCGGACGCGGACCAGCACCTCGCCCTCGCCCGGCTCCGGCTCCGGGATGTCTTTCAGGGAGAGAGCATCGGGCTCCCCGAGGGCATGACAAACAACGGCTTTCATGGCAGTCTCCGTGCGATTCCGCCTTGTTTTGTAACGCGGCTGGCTTAGGTAGCGAGGCTGACGGCGCCTGGCGCAGCCCAGAACCTCACCACAATAGGCCATGACGACAAGAGGCTATTTCGCCATCGGCGTGGAACGCGTCTCCAAGTCGATGAATCTCGGCAATCTGATGCGCTCGGCTTATGGGTTCGGGGCAAGCTTCGTATTCACCATCGACGCAGACGCCCGCGCGTTCGAGGCGAAGTCCGACACCTCGAAAGCCGCCGAGCATGTGCCTGCCTATCACTGGGCAAGCGTGCACGACATGCAACTGCCGCGCCATTGCCGGCTGGTCGGCGTGGAGCTGCTGGATGAAGCTGTGGACCTGCCAAGTTTCCGGCACCCCGCGCGCGCGGCATATGTGCTCGGGCCTGAGCGTGGATCGCTGAGCGACGCGCTTCTGGCGCGCTGTGATCACGTTGTCAAAATCCCGACCGCGTTTTGTATTAATGTCGCTATGGCCGGCGCGATCGTCATGTATGACCGCGCGCGCAGCCTCGGCCGGTTCGCACCCCGGCCCCTAAACGAAGGCAGCGCAATCCCGTTGCCGGAGCATCAGCACGGCCGTCCGCGCAGCCGCCAACCAGGCGCACCGCGCAGCCGCTTGGAGGGGCGCTAGATTTTTGCCCCGCGATACTGGCCAAAGCGCCGGCGAAGCTATATACGGAGCGAGATTTGTGACCAAGACAATGCAACAGAGAGCACGCCTTATGAGGATCGTTCTTTTCTCATCGCTGCTGATCGCCGTGATGACCGCTTCGGCGGCGGCGCAAAATACCACGCAGGTTGCCGAAAACCGGGATTGGGCGGTGTATGTGCATGAAAGCGGCGACGGCAATAAGATATGTTTTGCTGCGAGTGAGCCTACAGACAGCTCTCCCAACGATCCAAACCGCAGCGGCGTCTACTTTTATGTGACCAACTGGGTTGGCGACGGCATCAAGAATGAACTCAGCATCAAGAATGGTTATGAGTTCAAGGAAGGCACGCAGCCAACCGTGGATGTCGAGGGCAACCAATTCGCCATGTTCACCCGCGGCGACAACGCCTTCTTGCGCGACCCCGAAGAGGAGAGGCGTCTTTTGCAGCTTATGAAGGCGGGCGCGCGGTTGACGGTCTCGGGAGAGACCGCGGACGGGCAGCAGACCACGGACACGTATTCTCTCTTCGGCTTGACCGCCTCGATCAATACATTGGACGAAGAATGCCCGTAGCCCGCGCAACTTTGACCGGAGACTAAGGTGTCCGTCGATATCATCGCGCCGTCCGGCACCATCTCCGCCGACGCCGCGCGCCAAACTGCCAAAGCGAGAGAAAAGCCCAGCCTGATCGGCTTGAGCCGGGTGGAAATGGCTGGGTTCCTCGGCGAGATCGGCGTGCCCGAAAAACAGCGCCGGATGCGCGTGAGCCAGCTCTGGCGGTGGATTTACACCCAGGGCGTGAGCGATTTCGACACGATGTCCAACGTGTCAAAAGCGCTGCGCCGCGACCTGAGCGAAGCGGCGACGCTGAAGCGCCCGGAGATCGTTTCGGAGCAGATTTCCAGCGACGGCACGCGCAAATGGCTCTCGCGGCTTGCGCCAACGCGCCCCGGCCTGCCCGGACCGGAGGTCGAGACCGTCTATATCCCCGATGCTGACCGCGCGACGCTGTGCATTTCCAGCCAGGTCGGTTGCACGCTCAATTGCAGCTTCTGCCACACCGGCACACAGCCGCTGGTGCGCAACCTGACCGCGGGCGAGATCGTCGGGCAGATCATGCTGGCGCGCGATCGGCTGGGCGATTGGCCCGGCGTCAATGCGGAAAACCCGATCGCGCTGCCCGAATCCGAACGGATGATCAGCAATATCGTGCTGATGGGCATGGGCGAGCCGCTCTA
>CAYVFK010000107.1:0-6797 GCA_964450925.1 uncultured Hyphomicrobiaceae bacterium
AACATGAGCGGAACAATCGACCTCAGCACCATCATATTCCTGGTTATCGCTGTCCTGATCTTCTTGAGATTGCGGAGCGTGCTCGGCAAGCGGACAGGAAACGAGAAACCACCATACGATCCGTATTCCGCCCAACAGGCCGGCGGCGCGGCGGGCGATAAGGTTGTGTCATTGCCGGGCACTGAACAGCCGGGCAGCCCGCGTGAGAGCGCGAGCGACGACCAGCTGCAAGAGATGGTCCGCGATTACGCGCCAAAGGGCAGCCCGCTGGCCGAAAAACTGGCGGCGATAATGCGCGCAGACCGTGGGTTCGACCTTCGCCAGTTTGTTGAGGGCGCCAATACCGCTTACGAAATGGTCGTCACCGCTTTCGCAGCAGGCAACACTGCGACCCTCAAGGAATTGCTAAGTCCGGAGGTCTATCAGAGCTTCGTGTCAGCGATCGAGGAGCGCGAGCGCGCCGGCGAGACGGTGGACTTCAAGTTTGTCGGCATCGACACGACAGAGATCGCAGACGCGAATCTGGTCAATGGCGAAGCGCAAATCACAGTGAAGTTTGTGAGCGAGTTCATCACCGTCACGCGCGACAAGGAAGGCCGCATCATCGAAGGCGATCCGAAGCAGATTCAGGAGGTCACCGACCATTGGACCTTCTCGCGCGAGGTGGACTCGCCCGATCCGAATTGGGTGCTCATTGCCACGGAAACCGAAGTCTGAAGCGACGCGCCGCGGGGCCGGCGCTTGGATGCGGTTGGGATCATGCGGGCGGCGTGGCACTTTGCCCAAGTTTTTCTGTTCACTCTGTTTGTGTTCCTGACCGTGCAGCTATGGCACTGGCAGTTTCCTGACACCGACGGCGACAAGCGTCCACTTCAACTCGATCGTATCGGCTTTTCCGAGATTTCGGGCTGGGCCGCCGACGATCATGCCGAGGCATTCACCGCCTTCCGGCGATCGTGTCCATGGTCGATTCGCGTCTCCGAACGGCACCACACTTCACAGCGTCAGGCGCTTGCCTGGGTGTGCGAACGGGCGATGGCGTTGTCCGAGCCGCTGGAAGCCGACGTCGCGCGCGATTTCTTCGAGACTTACTTTACCCCCTACCGCGTGCGCCCTCAGTCCGACCGTCGGCTCGTTACCGGCTATTACGAGCCGGAGATCGCGGGGTCGCGCACAAAAACCGACAAGTTCAACATCCCAATCTACCGCCCGCCCGACGATCTCACACTGATCAAGGCAAACGCGCGCGAGGGGCTGCCGGACGACCTGACCGCCGCGCGACAGACCGAGGACGGCCTCAAGGAACACTTCACCCGCAAGGAGATCGAGCAGGGCGCGCTAGACGGGTTGGGGCTGGAACTGGCCTGGATCGCAGACCCGGTCGCGCATTATTCCATGCAGCTTCAGGGTTCGGGGCGCATCCGCTTTCAGGACGGAACCGCAGTGCGGCTTGGTTTTGCTGGCAAGAATGGCTTTGCATACACCTCGATCGGACAGGAGATCATCTCGCGCGGCGCGTTGAAGGCCCATGAAGCCTCGCTTGCGCGCATCTTTGCCTGGGCCGAGGCGAACGGAGAGGCGGGCAAAGAATTGATCTGGTCAAATAAGTCTTACATTTTTTTTCGTGTGTTGTCAGAAGCCGAAGGCGCGACAGGGCCGGTCGGCGCGCTCGGAACCTCGCTGACGCCGCTGCGCAGCCTTGCTGTTGATCCGCGCTATCACCTGCTCGGCGCGCCGGTGTGGGTGGTCGCCCCAGACTTGCAGGATGATGCGGACCAGCCGTTTCAACGCCTGATGATCGCGCAGGACACAGGCTCGGCGATCCGCGGGGATGTACGCGGTGACATCTACTGGGGCAGCGGCGATCAAGCCCATGATTTCGCGAGCCGGACGAAGCATGATGCCAGCTTCACAATCTTGCTGCCGAACGCCGCACAGTGACAACTGAAATTCAACGAGCTTGATGAACCGGTCCAATGAGCCGCCGTCCGCCACGCAAGCGCGAACTGAGCGAGAATGAACGACGCTTGTGGGAACAGGCGATGCGCGAAACCACGGCACTGAATGGACGCGCGCGCGGCGAGATGCCGTCTCGCCCAGAAGCGCGGCCTCTATCGGCCAAAACCGCCGGTCACCAACATGATGAAGCTCCTCAACCGGCGACAAACGCGTCGCGCGGCCCCCCGCCATCGCAACCTGCTCAGGAGAGCGGTTCGCCCCGTCTCGCACCGTTGGCCCGCCGTGAAGCCCGACGCATCGCCCGCGATCCCGAAAGCATCGACGCGCGGCTTGATCTGCATGGGATGCGCCAGCGTGAGGCGTATCCTGCGCTCAAGGGCTTTGTACGCGCAAGCCAAGGCCGGGGCCATCGCCTCTTGCTGGTGATCACTGGCAAGGGCACTGCCCGTGAGACCGGACGCGAGGACTACGACGCATGGGCGGACACGCCGTTTTACGAGGCGCCGCGCGGCGTATTGCGCCGGCTGGTGCCGGAGTGGCTGTCGAAGCCGGAATTTCGTGATGTCGTTGCTGGCGTCTCACCCGCGCATCCACGCCACGGCGGCGAGGGCGCGCTTTACGTGCGTTTGCGAAGTGCCGGCCCCAGACCCACAACGCCGCGCTCGCCCTCAAAGGGTGATTGAAAGCCGCGCCAACGCCTCAAGCGTTCTGCTGAAGCACGTCGGCCAAGGTCTCCAGCCGCTCCAGGTTATCCCGCGCCAGCGCCTCAGTGTCTGCGTCGCGCGCGTCCTCAAGGTCTTCCTTTGCCCACTGGATCTCCTGCGCGATCTTCTGAGGATCGAGGTCTTCCAGCAGCATCGCGCGTTGCGCCAGCACCGTCAATTGCTCCGGCCCGCCTTCGGCCAGACCGCCACGGACGAAATATTTGCGCTCGGCCCCGCCGCTGTCACGCACGCTCAGCATCCCGGGGCGCAGCGCGGCAACCATCGGCGCGTGCCGCGGCAGGAAGCCGAAATCGCCCTCCAGCCCTGGCGCCATCACCTCCGCGACGTCTTCCGACATCAACACACGCTCTGGCGACACCAGATCGAAACGAAACGTTCCCGCCATTATCGTGTCTCCCCCAACGCGCTGGCCTAAGCCGCTTCCGCCGCCATTTCTTCGGCTTTCTGGACCGCCTCGTCGATCGTGCCAACCATGTAGAACGCCTGCTCCGGCAGATCGTCATAGTCGCCGTTTACGAGGCCCTTAAAGCCCTTGATCGTGTCCTCCAGGTCAACTAGCGTGCCCGGCTTGCCAGTGAACACCTCGGCAACATGGAACGGCTGGCTCAGGAAACGTTCGATCTTGCGCGCGCGCGCAACCGTCAGCTTGTCTTCCTCCGACAGCTCGTCCATGCCCAGGATCGCGATGATATCCTGCAGCGCCTTGTAGCGCTGCAGCACCTCCTGCACCTGGCGGGCGATCTGGTAATGCTCGTCCCCGACGATGCGCGGCTCAAGGACGCGCGAGGTGGAATCGAGCGGGTCCACCGCCGGATAAATGCCCTTCTCCGCGATCGAGCGGCTCAGCACCGTGGTCGCATCAAGGTGGGCGAAGGTCGAGGCCGGTGCCGGGTCGGTCAGGTCGTCGGCTGGCACGTAAACCGCCTGCACCGAGGTAATCGAGCCCTTGTCGGTCGAGGTAATACGCTCCTGGAGTTCGCCCATGTCGGTGCCGAGCGTCGGCTGATAGCCCACGGCGGAAGGGATGCGCCCCAACAGCGCCGACACCTCAGCGCCCGCCTGTGTGAAGCGGAAAATATTATCGACGAAAAACAGCACGTCCTGGCCCTGGTCGCGGAAGTACTCCGCAACGGTCAGCCCGGTCAGCCCCACGCGTGCGCGCGCGCCCGGCGGCTCATTCATCTGGCCGTAAATGAGCGATGCTTTCGAGCCTTCGCCGCCGCCTTCCTTGTTCACGCCGGATTCGATCATTTCCCAGTAGAGGTCGTTGCCCTCGCGGGTGCGCTCGCCAACCCCGGCGAAGACCGAATAGCCGCCATGCGCCATGGCGATGTTGTTGATCAGCTCCTGAATCAGAACGGTCTTGCCGACGCCCGCACCGCCGAACAGCCCGATCTTGCCGCCTCGGGCGTACGGCGCGAGCAGGTCGACGACCTTGATGCCGGTCTTGAGAATTTCGGTTTCGGTCGACTGTTCGATGAACTCCGGCGCGGACGCGTGGATCGGGCGCATCTCTGAATACTGGATTTCGCCGGCTTCATCGATCGGCTCGCCGATCACGTTCATGATGCGCCCGAGCGTTCCATCGCCCACGGGCACCGCGATCGCCTGGCCTGTGTCGACCACTTCTTGGCCACGCACCAGACCTTCCGTCGCGTCCATCGCGATGCAGCGCACCGTGTTCTCGCCCAAGTGCTGCGAGACCTCCAGCACCAGCCGGTTGCCGTGATTGTCCGCTTCCAGCGCGCTCAGGATTTCCGGCAGCTTTTCGCCGAATTGCACGTCGACGACCGCGCCAGTCACCTGGCGAATGCGGCCGATGTTCTTGTCGCTAGCCATGGCTTCTATTTCCCTGTTTCACGTGTCCGGCTATGATGAGAGGGCTTCCGCACCGGAGACGATTTCGATGAGTTCCTTGGTAATCTGGTCCTGGCGCATACGGTTATAGCTTAGCGTCAGGTTTTCGATCAGGTCGCCGGCGTTGCGCGTGGCGTTATCCATCGCGGTCATACGCGCCCCCTGTTCGCCAGCCGCGTTTTCCAGCAGCGCGCGGAATATCTGTGTGGCGATGTTGCGTGGCAGCAGCTCGCGCAGAATATCTTCTTCATCCGGCTCGAACTCGTATTCGGCCTGGGGTTGGCCGGTGTCCGCCGCCTCTTCTTCCGCCTCAGGCAAGCTGGCCGGGATGAGCTGGAGCCGGGTCGGCCGCTGCGTGAGCGTATTGACGAATTCGGAAAAAACCAGCGTACAGACGTCGAACTCGCCCTGCTCGAACATGCCAATGATGCGCCGTGCGACGCCATTCGCATCCTCAAAGCCGACATTCTTGACGTCTTTCATGTCCACGACATCAATGATGCGCGACCTGTGATCGCGCCTGAGCATGTCATAGCCCTTACTGCCGATGCACAGGAACTTGACCTCCTTGCCCTCGGCGATCAAGGGCCGGGCGATCTCGCGCGCCTTCTTCACGATGTTGGCGTTGAACGCGCCGCACAGACCGCGCTCGGCCGTCGCCACGATGATCAGGTGCACATCGTCCTTGCCCGTGCCGACCAGAAGCGGCGGCGCCATGGCGTCACGAATGATCCGCGCGTTCAGCTTGGCCAGCACCTCGTCCATCTTCTCGGCATAGGGCCGCGCAGCGTTGGCCGCTTCCTGGGCTTTGCGCAACTTCGCCGCCGCCACCATTTGCATCGCTTTCGTGATCTTCTGCGTCGCCTTGACGCTAGAGATCCGATTGCGCATGTCCTTCAGGCTAGGCATGGGGTCTCCCGATCCTCGGTTGGCCTATCAGGCGTGCGGACGGCTACGCAGAGAAGTGTTCGGCGAACTTGTCGACCGCGCCCTTCAGCTTCGCCTCCAGCTCCTCGGAAAGTTTGCCCTCGGTGCGTATCTGCTCCAGGATTTCGCTGTGTTCGCTATGCATGTGTCGCAGCAACTCTTCCTCGAAGCGGCCAACGGAGGCAACCGGCATCGAATCGAGATACCCGCGCGTGCCAGCAAAGATCACCACGACCTGCTCTTCCACCTGCAGCGGAGAGAACTGCGGCTGCTTGAGAAGCTCGGTCAAGCGAGCGCCACGCGCCAGCAGGCGCTGTGTCGCCGCGTCTAGGTCGGAGCCGAACTGGGCGAAAGCCGCCATCTCGCGATACTGGGCCAACTCGCCCTTGATCGCGCCGGCCACCTGTTTCATCGCCTTGATTTGCGCGGACGAGCCCACGCGTGACACCGACAAGCCGACATTAACTGCGGGGCGGATGCCCTGATAGAACAGGTCAGTCTCCAGGAAGATCTGCCCGTCAGTGATCGAAATGACGTTGGTCGGGATATAGGCTGAAACGTCGTTGGCCTGGGTCTCGACGATCGGCAGAGCGGTCTGCGAACCGGCGCCGTGATCCTCGTTTAGCTTGGCTGCGCGCTCCAGCAGCCGGCTGTGCAGGTAGAACACGTCGCCCGGATACGCCTCGCGGCCCGGCGGGCGGCGCAGCAACAGCGACATTTGCCGGTAGGCAGTCGCCTGCTTGGACAAGTCGTCATAGACGATCAGCGAGTGCATCGCGTTATCGCGAAAATACTCGGCCATCGCGCAGCCGGCATAAGGCGCGAGATACTGCATCGGGGCCGGTTCGGAGGCCGTCGCGGCGACGATAACTGAGTATTCCAGCGCGCCGCGCTCTTCGAGATTCTTCACGAATTGCGCCACCGTCGACCGCTTCTGGCCGACCGCCACATAGACGCAGTACAGCTTCTTGCTTTCGTCGTCGCTCTGGTTGATCTGCCGCTGGTTCAGGATCGCGTCGAGCGCGACAGCGGTCTTGCCGGTCTGGCGGTCGCCGATGATCAGTTCACGCTGGCCCCGGCCGATCGGGATGAGCGCGTCGATCGCCTTGATGCCGGTCTGCATTGGTTCATGCACCGACTTGCGCGGAATGATACCGGGCGCCTTCACGTCCGCGCGGCGGTATTCGGCTGCCTCGATTGGGCCCTTGCCGTCGATCGGGTTGCCAAGCGCGTCGACCACGCGGCCCAGAAGCCCCTTGCCAACTGGCACTTCCACGATGTCGCCGGTGCGCTTGACCGTGTCGCCTTCCTTGATGTCGCGGTCTTCGC
>CAYVFK010000108.1:0-6793 GCA_964450925.1 uncultured Hyphomicrobiaceae bacterium
CGGGTGGCGGCAAGGTAGCGGCCACCGTCCTCACCAAGCAGGAGCGCAAGTCGAAATCCGGCAATCGCTTCGCCTTCGCGGGCTTTTCCGATCCCACGGGCCAGTTCGAGGCGGTGATCTTCTCCGATACGCTCGCCAGCGCGGGCGAGGCGCTGGAGCCGGGCGTAAATGTCGTGCTCACGGTGGAATGCGACGTTGAGGGCGACAGCTTGAAAACGCGCGTGGCGAGCGTTCAGACGCTCGATGACCTCATGGGGCGCAAGCAGTCCGGCGCAGCGATCTGCGTGGACGGCGATGTGGCGCTCGATGAACTGGTGAAGCGGCTGTCGCCGGGCGGCTCCGGGCGGCTCAGTCTCGCGGTGCGGCTCGACGAGCTTGGCCGCGAGGTGCGCTTCGAGCTGGGCGAGGGCTACGACCTGTCGCCGCGATCCTTAAGCGCGCTCAAGACGCTGCCGGGCGTGCGCGAAGTCCGTCCAGTTTAAGGCCGGCCGCTATATCCGTCAGCCGCCTCAGCCGCCGCCCGGGTGCGCCTGTAAGAGTTCGCGCACCAGCGGGTTCGGAAACCGCCGCGCCAGCGTCACCGCAGAGAACGTCTCGCTGATCCCTGGCAACTCCGCCGCCTCGACCAAACGCCCATTCGCCAGTTCATCCTGCACGACGATAGGCGGCACAACTGCAAGCCCAATGCCCTCGCGCGCCATCAGCCGCATCATCGCCATGTCGTCGACCTCCGCAACGATCTGCGGGCGCACCTCCAGCCGGTCGGCCAGCGCGTCGAAACCAGTGCGCACGCCGGTATCAAGGGAGGGCAGGATGATCGGGTGCTGCGCCAGCAGGTCAGGCAGCGGGCTACCAGCGCGCGCGCGCTCCGGCGTGCCGACGAGGCTGACGCGTTGCTCGGCGATCGCGTGCGAAATCCACGGCGTGACAGAGTCGCGCGCGGGCACCTGGTTGACAAGAACCACATCGAGCCGCAGCGCCTCCAGCGCCTGAAACAGATCGGCGGGACCGCCGGAGCGCAGCACCACCTCGACATCAGCCCGCCCGAGGATCGGTCGCAGAAAGGCGACCTGAAAGTTTCGCGACAGCGTGGCCAGCGCGCCGATGCGAATGACCTGACGCGCCGCGCCGCCGCTATCGCGCAGTGTGCCGAGCAGTTCCTCGCCCGTCGCGAAGATCGAATCGGCATGATCCAGCGCGATCCGCCCCGCCTCGCTCAGCAGTAGTTGCTTGCCGCGCCGCTCGAACAGCTTATGGCCGAGTTGATGCTCCAGCTTATGGATTTGCGTGGATAGCGCCGACTGCGAAACGTTTAGTCGCCGCGCTGCGCGCGTGAGATTGCCCTCGTGCGCGACGGCCCAGAAATAGCGAAGGTGATTGTAGTTGAGCGACGCCATCCATTCTATTTAAGAGAACAAATCGATCCCAACAATGAATTTTAGAGATGGATTGAGCCTTGCTATTTATCCCGCGAAGGAAAGTGACTCAGGAGGAGAAGGGATGGAGCTGTTCGCTTTGGCTGTCTTGGCCGCGCCGCTGGCTGTGCTGGCCGTGGCGCTGTTGTGCGTCGTGAACCCCGGGCGCCGCCCCGGCATGCTGCCGCGAATCGCGGAGCTCGCGGCCCTCGCTGCGCTGGCGTTTGCGGGCGTGGGACTTGCGCAATTGATCGCCACAGGGCCGTCCACACTGTCGGCAGCGGAGGGCCTGATCGCGATCCGGCTCGACGCGGTCAGCGTGACGATGACCCTGCTCGTGGCCTTCGTCGGCTGGGTGGTGGTCCGCTACTCGCGGTTCTACCTCGACGGCGAGGCCGGTGAGGGTACGTTCCACGGCTGGATTCTGGCGGCTCTTGGAGCAGTCCTGCTGCTCGTCCAGGCGGGCAGCCTGCCCGTCCTGATCACCGCCTTCATCGCCATCGGCATCGCATTGCGGCAGCTTCTACTGTTTTACGCTGATCGCCCCGAAGCCCGGCGTGCGGCGGCGAAATTCTCGCTGGTGTGGGGGCTTGGTGACGCAACACTGATCGTCGCCGCCGCGCTTCTCGGCTGGGCCTATGGAACAGTGAACCTTGTTGCGTTGAACGCCGCCGCCGCGGAAGGACTCACACCCGCTGCCCATCTCGCTGTGGCGCTTCTCGTTGTTACTGCAGCCCTAAAGACGGCGTCTTTCCCACTCCACGGCTGGCTGACGGAGGTGATGGAGGCGCCGACACCGGTTTCGGCACTGCTGCATGCTGGCATCATCAACTCTGGGGGCGTTCTTCTGATTGCCACGGCGGGTCTCGTGGAGGCCAGCGCCGGCGCGATGGCGGCGCTGGTGCTACTTGGCGGGTTCACGGCTCTGTTCGGCGGCGTCGTCATGCTGACGCAGAGCGTGGTCAAGACGGCGCTCGCGTGGTCGACCGTGGCTCAGATGGGCTTCATGCTGCTCCAGTGCGGTTTGGGTCTATGGCCGCTCGCGCTACTGCACATCGTGGCGCATTCGCTTTACAAGGCGCATGCCTTCCTCGCCTCTGGCGGCGCCGTCGCAGCCGTGCTTCAGGTGCGCAAGCTCGGGCCGATCGCGGTTCCCAACTTCCGAGCGGTGCTGCGCTCTTTCGGCTTGGCGCTTGTGCTCTACGCTGTCGTAGCCTGGACTTTTGAGCTGATTGCTGGGCCGAAGTCGGCACAGGCGCTGGCGCTCGGCGCGATCCTGATTTTCGGCGTGGCCTACCTCGTCGCGCAGGGACTCGCGGATGCCGCGCCGCGCGCACTCACGATGCGGACGGTGTGGGCCTCGCTCGCTGCGGCCGTGGCCTACTTCTCCTTCCAAACCGTGGCCGGCCTGCTCTGGGGGCCTTACCTTCCCGCAGCGCCTGTCCCGGGGCCGCTGGAATGGGCCCTGATAACCCTGGCGGTGATCTCATTCGGCATGGTCGCGTTCGCCCAGGCCCTGTTCCCGCTCTGGGCGCATCATCCGGCCACCGCTGGCCTGCGCGTGCACATCGCCAACGGCCTGTATCTCAACGCACTTCTGGACCGTGCCATCGGTGGCCTGAAAGCGTCCAAGGGAAACTGATCCTACAAAGAGGGTAAACCCATGTTGATGAAGCACACACAGACCGAACCGGCCATCGTCTCGGATATCCTGAAGGCAGCCGAGGCCGCTGCACGGGCGATCCCGCCGGCCTTCCCGCTCGATAGTACGGTTGCCGTCAATTCCTTCCTTGGACAGGCGGGAGAAGACTTGGCCCATGCCGCCTCCCGCCTCGGGCGTGTGGCCGGAGTGCAAGTCACTCAGGACCGTGCCGCCTACGCCAAGCAGATTGCCGACGGCAAGATCACCGACGCGGACCTGCAGGCGGCGCTCGACGCCAGCGCATCGCCGCTGAAGCCGGCCGACCTTGAAACTCTGAAGGCCGGCCTGTCTAGGGCCGTCCCGACGCCCAAGGCGCTTCCAACGGTAGCGGATCTGGCCGCAGATGCGAGCGGGACCGACTGGCCCGCCGTCATCGCTCGGAGCTTCGGGCTTTGGGCCGCGGGCCATTTCGACCGGGGTCAAGCGTTCTGGACGCCTGCGCCGGGCCTCGGCGCCTTAGCCGCATGGCGCGCCTGGGCGACGAACGACATGACGCCGGAGATCGCCGGGCTGAGCGGGTTCTGTGCCCATGTCGCCGCTGCGCCCGACTCTGCGGATCGCGCCATCATGCGCGCCGCGAATTCGCTCAGTCTGACTAGAGAGGCCGCCGACACGGCGTTTCACCGTCTCTTAATGGATCTGGGCGGCTGGTCGCAGCATGCCCGCTGGCTCCTCTGGCAGGCGGAACTCTACGACAAGACCGATACGACGCTGACTGACCTGCTGGCCATCCGGCTGATATGGGAAGAAGCGCTGCTGGCGCAGTACCCGGATGTGGCCGATGCGTGGGAGACAACCGTCGCAGCGCATGCCGAGCCGATCGCGCCGACCGACGACCAGGTGCTCGACACCATCCTTCAGACCGCCGCCGAGCGCGCCTATCAGCGGCACCTATGTGGTGTGCTGAGCGCGCCCAAGCGGGTCAATGCCCGGCCTGCCGTTCAGGCCTCTTTCTGTATCGACGTGCGCTCGGAAGTTTTCCGGCGGGCATTCGAGGCCCAGAGCCCGGACATCGAAACCGTCGGGTTCGCGGGCTTCTTCGGCCTGCCCTTGTCGCACAAGAGCCATGGCTCCGACATCGAGCAGGCGCATATGCCGGTGCTCCTGGTGCCTGCGATCCAGACCACGAGCTACGGTGACGAGGAGAGCGAGCAGCAAGCGCGTATCGCGGCCAGGGCCAAACGGGCCTGGGGCCGGTTCCGGCAGGCGGCGGTGTCCTCCTTCGCCTTCGTGGAGGCCGCCGGGCCGACCTATGGCTGGAAACTTGTCAAAGACGCTTTTGGTCTGGGGGCAAAGGGCCTGAAGCCGGAACCCGCCCCCCATGTGGTGGGCGGACTCACGGCCGAGCAGAAGGCCGATACCGCCGCGGCGGTCCTGCGCGCCATGAGCCTCACCAAGACTCACGCGCGGCTGATCCTCCTTCTTGGACACGGGGCGCAGGTCACCAACAACCCTCACGAGAGCGCCTATCACTGCGGCGCCTGCGCCGGCCAAACGGGCGAGGTTTCCGCTCGGCTTCTGGCGACGCTTCTGAACGATTCCGAAACGCGCGCGGGCTTGCCGGAGCGCGGGATCGACTTACCCGATGACACGCTGTTCGTGGCGGGGCTGCACGATACGGTAACGGACAATGTGACGTTCTACGATGAGGTCGACGAAAGCGCCCACAAGGCCGAAATCGCGCAAGCGAAAAACTGGCTGAAAGCCGCCGGCGACACTGCGCGGGCTGAACGTGCCATCCGGCTGCCGGGGGCTACACCCCAGTCGGTCACACGCCGCGCCGTCAATTGGGCCGAGATACGCCCGGAATGGGGCCTTGCTGGATGCGCGGCCTTCGTCGCGGCGCCCCGCGGCGTCACCGCTGGCGCGAACCTGGAGGGGCGGACTTTTCTGCACAACTACGATTGGCGTCAAGACGACGGCTTTGCGACGCTCGAACTTATCATCACCGCGCCCGTCGTCGTCGCCAGCTGGATTAACCTGCAGTACTATGGCTCCGCCGTGGCCCCAGCGGTCTTCGGCGGCGGCAACAAGCTGATCCACAATGTGGTCGGCGGCATTGGCGTCGTGCAAGGCAACGGCGGCATCCTGCGGCCAGGGCTGCCGTGGCAGACGATCCATGACGGCGAGAAGCTCATGCATGAGCCGCTGCGGCTGACGGTGATGATCGAGGCGCCGAAGGAGGCGATTACCGATGTGCTGGAGCGCCATCCCGAGGTCGGCGCGCTCTTCGATAACGGCTGGCTGCACCTGTTCGCGCTGGACGACGGTGGCGTCACCGGGCGCTACCGGCCTGGCGGAGAGTGGGAGCCGGTCGCCCGGGAACGAGTTGCGGATGCGGCTTGAGCCACAGGCGCAGGCGCGCGCCCACCCTTACGCGGGCGCACAAGCGGCGCTTGCCACGATGCACCGGAAGGAGCGGGCCATCGCGCCCGCTCTCGGCGATTTGGTCGGGCTTCAGGTCGTGGTGCCGCCGGGGCTCGACACCGATCGGCTCGGCACTTTCACCGGCGAGACGCCACGCACGGGCACCATTAAGGAGGCGGCGATTGCTAAGGCCCGGCTCGGGATGGACGCTGCCCGGCTTCCGCTCGGCTTGGCGAGCGAGGGCGCTTACGGGCCGCATCCGCAAATCCCGTTCATCGCGGCGGGCGTTGAGCTATTGGTGCTGGTGGATGATACACGCGGGCTGATTGTCAAGGAGCACATCATCGAGGAGGCGCCGCATTACAATCATGCGGTGGTCGATGCGGGCGATGATCTGGCCGAGTTCCTCGCGCGCGTAGGCTTCCCCGAGACGGGGCTGATCGTGCGTCCCAACGAACGCGATCCGCTGTTGGCCTCCATCCGCAAAGGCATTCGCGACCATGACGCGCTGCGCGACGCGATCCGTGAAGCGGCGCGGGAGGCTGTTGACGGAAAGGCCTTCATCCAGACCGACATGCGCGCGCATGTGAACCCGCGCCGCATGGCCACGCTCACTCGGCTGGCTGAGCGCTTCGCGGCGCGGTTGGCGCGACTGTGCCCGGATTGCGCCGCGCCGGGCTACGGGATGATCGATGTCGAGAGCGGGCTGCCCTGTGCGGTTTGCGGCGCGCCCAGCGGGCTGGTGCGCTTCGAGGTGTTCGGCTGCGGGGCTTGCGACCGGCGCGAGCGCCGCCCCCGCGCGGACGGGCTGGAGGCCGCCGACCCGCGCCACTGCCACTTGTGCAATCCTTAGCGCCTATTTGTCCGCAGACGTTCCGTCCTTCTCGATCCCATACCTCGCGACAAGCTTCCACACATGCGCCGGCACCATATGCTTCAGCCGCCTTGGCGCGGCATGGCGCAGATGCAGCACCGTCTCCGCCGCCTTCATCTCCACGCGCGCCCGCGCAAACTCGACCCCGCGCGGGCCGATGCGCGGCTGTAGCCACGACACGATCGGGCGCACCCAGTTCGGCATCCGCCGCACCGGCAGGCCGCCCGCCGCGCGCTCGGTATTGGCGATGAAGCCGGCCACGGCGGCCTTGCGCTTGCCCTTGTCGCCGGGCGCCTCAGTCTGAAGCTCGTCGCCGAGCAGGTCGATCAGCGCCTGCCCGCGTTCGTTGCGCACCAGAAGCCACTGCTGCCCCTCGCCGCCCATATAGCCCACCGTCACGTCCGACAGCACATTGGTATAGTCCACGCAGGTGCG
>CAYVFK010000109.1:0-6786 GCA_964450925.1 uncultured Hyphomicrobiaceae bacterium
TCCATGAACGTTTTGATGTTGATGATGACCTTCTCGCCCATGTCAATGCGGCCCTCAATGGTGGCCGATCCCATGTGCGGCAGTGCGACGACGCGGCGGTTGTTCAACAGGCGCGGGTTGATGGCCGGCTCGTGCTCGAACACATCCAGCCCGGCCCCAGCGATCTCGCCGTTGTCGATCAGTCTGGCCAGCGCGTTTTCATCGATCACCTCGCCGCGCGAGGTGTTGACGATATAGGCATCCGGCTTGATCAGCTTGAGCCGGCGCGCCGAGAGCAGGTGGTAGGTCGCGGGGGTGTGCGGGCAGTTGACCGAGATGATATCCATATGCGCGAGCATCTGGTCGAGGCTTTCCCAGTAGGTCGCCTCCAGCTCCTTCTCGATCGGCTCGGGCACGGGTCGGCGGTTGTGGTAATGAATCGACAGACCGAACGCCTTGGCGCGGTGAGCCACCGCCGTACCGATCCGGCCCATGCCGATGATGCCGAGCCGCTTGCCGAAGATGCGGTGTCCCAGCATCCAAGTGGGCGACCAGCCCGGCCAGTCCTGATTGGTCTTGAGCAGCGTCGCGCCTTCGAGCAGCCGGCGCGGCACTCCAAGGATCAGCGCCATCGTCATGTCGGCGGTATCCTCGGTCAGCACGCCGGGCGTGTTGGTAATGGTGATGCCGCGGTTGCGCGCCGTCTCGATATCGATATTGTCCACGCCAGTTCCGAAGTTCGCGATGAGTTTGAGGTTTGAGCTGGCCCTGCTGAGCACTTCCCGGTCAATCTTGTCGGTAACTGTGGGGACCAGCACATCCGCGGTTTCCGCCGCCTGGATCAGTTCCGCCTTCGTCAGAGGGCGGTCTTCCGCGTTCAGGCGGGCGTCGAACAATTCGCGCATGCGGACCTCGACCATTTGCGGCAGCTTGCGCGTGACGATGACCAGCGGTTTGGAGGCATTCATGTGGAACTCTCAGGCTGTGCGGCTTTAAGCGTTTCGTCTTTGGCGCGATTCCGCGCGTGCGGCTTTCGCGACAGGAGCATGACGACTTCTTTATCGCAAGCATTATGTCCCGGAAAGGCGCGGCGACGCCAGAGGCCGAGAACGCGGGCGGCAGAACTCAGCCGAGCCGGCTCGCGCGGACCGATAATCGCACGAAAGGCAGACCTGGTGAGGGATTTCCAGACGATGAGGAGAGGACGGCGGAACATCGGCGCGACGCGCTTCGTAATCCTTTGTATGGCCGCCATCGCGCTGCTGGCGGTGGGCCCGACCCAAGCGCAGATGACGCGGGAAACCGGCGAGAGCGGCTTGCCTTTGCCGCGTTTCGTCAGCCTGAAAGCAGATCGGGTGAATGTCCGGCGCGGACCTGGTTTCGACCATGAGATCGCCTGGGTGTTCCTGCGCGCCGGGCTAACCGTGGAGATCATCGCGGAGTTCGACACATGGCGCCAGATCCGCGACAGCGAGGGCGCGCAAGGCTGGGTGCTCGGCTCACTGCTCAGCGGGCGGCGCACCGCCCTCGTTGCCCCATGGATTGATGAGCAGGAAAGCCGCACCTTTCCGCTGCGCGCGGAAGACGATGACACAAGCCGCGTGATTTCGCGGGTTGGGCCGCGCGTCCTGGTAAATGTGAGGTCATGCGGCGGCGTGTGGTGCGAGGTGTTCACGCGCGACGTTGGCGGCTGGATCAAGCAGGATGCGCTATGGGGCGTATATCCGGGCGAAACGATCGAGTGAATGCGAGGAAGCGCAAAGCACATGGAAAAGGTCATGCTGATCACGGGGGCCAGCAAGGGCATTGGGGCCGCAACCGCGCTCATTGCCGCCCAACGGGGCTGGACTGTCTGCGTGAATTACCGCTCCGACGCGTTGGCGGCGCGCCGGCTCGTCGAGGAAATCGACGCGAATGGCGGGCGCGCGTGCATCGCGCAGGGCGATGTCTCGCGCGAAGGCGATGTGCTGCGTTTGTTCGAGACTGTTGACCGCACCTACGGGCGGCTCGACGGGCTGGTCAACAACGCCGGCATCCTGGAGCAGCAAATGCGGCTCGACCAGATGTCCGCCGACCGGCTCGCCCGCGTTTTCGCCACCAACATCACCGGCGCGTTTTTGTGCGCGCGTGAGGCGGTGCGTCGCATGTCCACCACGCATGGCGGGAAAGGCGGCGCGATTGTGAATGTCTCCTCGGCGGCGTCGCGGCTTGGCTCACCATGGGAATATATCGACTATGCCGCCTCAAAAGGCGCGCTCGATGCGCTGACGCTTGGGCTATCCAAGGAGGTCGCCACTGAGGGCATTCGCGTTAATGCCGTGCGGCCCGGACTGATCTACACAGATATTCATGCGCGCGGCGGCGAGCCGGGGCGCGTTGACCGTCTGGGCGCGACCGTGCCGATGGCGCGTGGCGGTACTGCCGAAGAGGTGGCGCTGTCGATCATGTGGCTGATGTCTGAGGAGGCAAGCTACTGTACAGGCACGCTGCTCGACGTTGCGGGCGGTCGCTGAGCGCTGCCTTAATCTTCGCTGGCGTCGACCAGCCGAATCAGCACATCGACCCGGGAAACGCGCTTGCCGGCAGGCACTTCGGGCAACTCGCCAATGCTGATCTGCTCGTCGATGTCGATCAACTCACCGTCATTTTCGATGTAAAAATGATAATGGTCCGAGGTATTCGTGTCGAAATAAGTCTTCGACCCCTCGATTGCCACCTCCCGCAGAAGTCCGGCCCCGGTAAACTGGTGCAGCGTGTTGTACACTGTCGCGAGCGACACGCGTACGCCGGCGCGCTCCGCTTCAGCGTGAAGCTCTTCAGCGGTCACATGCCGGTCGCCCGCGCCGAACAGGATGCCACCCAGCGCAATACGCTGCCGCGTTGGCCGGAGCCCCGCAGTGGTGAGCTTATGGTGAATATCGCAAATTTTGGCCGAACCGCTCATTTGTTCTCTGAAAGCGCCATTTCGCTCTTGTCAAATCGCCGAGATCGTTAGCATAGAGTATAGTCTTGGCGGCGCGCCATAGCAAGATCAGCCTTGGCGGAGGCGGCTCATTGCGCATGCGCATTTTTTTCCCTGGCTGGGTGTGTTAAAACCGCGAAAGGTGCCATCTGCGTGGTGCAGCATCGAAAATAGCGGATGAAAGAGGACGACGGTTGCTGAAAAACAAAGAAGATCAGCCGGATGGAGCCGCCCGCCAACACAGCTACAGCTTTGAGGAGCTGCTGGCCTGCGCTCGGGGCGAACTGTTTGGTCCCGGGAACCCGCAGCTCCCACTGCCACCGATGTTGATGTTTGATCGCATCACCCGGATTTCGGATATCGGCGGCGAACATGGCAAGGGCGAAATTGTGGCCGAGCTTGACGTCAAACCAGGGCTGTGGTTCTTCGATTGCCATTTTAAGGGCGATCCGGTGATGCCCGGATGTCTTGGCCTTGACGCCATGTGGCAATTGCTGGGCTTTTTTCTGGGCTGGATCGGCGGCGAGGGTAAGGGCCGGGCGTTGAGCGTTGGCGAGGTTAAATTTTCCGGCATGGTGGTGCCGTCCGTCCAGAAAGTGGAATATATCGTCAATCTCAAGCGGACAATGATGCGCAAGCTTACGCTGGGCATTGCTGACGGCGTTCTCAAAGCCGATGGCGAGCCGATCTACAGCGCGCGCGACCTGCGTGTCGGCTTGTTCGCACCTGAACCGGCCAAGGCCTGATCCGGAAGAACTGATCCGTTAGGTTTGACACGGCGGGTGGGTATAAGCGCCACTGCGCAAATGTCCCTTGTATGGCCGCAACGAGATGCGGTGGACACGTAAGACTGAAGGGTTCCGCCAATCATGAGACGCGTTGTCGTCACGGGTATGGGGATTGTCTCCTCGATCGGGAGCAACACCGAGGAAGTGTTGCAGTCCCTGCGCGAAAGCCGCTCGGGCATCGTCCGCGCCGACGAATACGCCGAATTGGGTTTCCGCTCGCAAGTACATGGCGCGCCGACGCTCGACTGGCAGGAAGCGGTAGACCGCAAAACCCGCCGTTTCATGGGTGCCGGATCGGCATGGAACTACATTGCCATGCAGCAGGCCATCGAGGATGCCGGGCTTGAAGACGGCGAAATCTCGAATGAGCGCACTGGACTGGTGATGGGCTCCGGCGGCCCGTCGACCGAGGCGATCGTGCGCGCAGCCGATACAACCCGCGACAAAGGCCCCAAAAAAGTCGGTCCGTTTGAGGTGCCGAAGGCGATGTCCAGCACGGCGTCAGCCACGCTTGCCACGCCCTTCCGGATCCGCGGCCTGAACTACTCGATCTCCTCGGCCTGCTCGACCTCGGCGCACTGCATCGGCAACGCTGCGGAAATGATCCAGTGGGGCAAACAGGACATGATGTTCGCTGGCGGCAGCGAAGAGCTTCACTGGTCGCTGACCGTGCTTTTCGACGGCATGAACGCGCTGTCCTCGCGCTTCAACGACACGCCGGAAACCGCCAGCCGCGCCTACGACATCAATCGCGACGGCTTCGTCATCGCCGGTGGCGCGGGCGTGGTGGTGCTTGAGGAACTGGAGCGGGCAAAGGCGCGCGGCGCGAAAATCTATGGCGAATTGGTCGGCTACGGCGCAAACTCCGATGGCTTCGACATGGTGCAGCCCTCTGGAGAAGGCGCCGCGCGATGCATGCGCCTTGCGCTCGACGGCGTCGACACCGAGATCGACTACATCAACCCGCACGGCACCTCGACGCCGATTGGCGATCTGCGCGAACTCGACGCGCTGCGTGAGGTTTTCGGCGATACCTGCCCGCCGCTGTCGGCGACCAAGTCGCTGACCGGCCACAGCCTGGGCGCAGCGGGCGTGCACGAGGCGATCTACTCGCTGCTGATGATGAATCACAACTTCATCTGCCCCTCGGCGCATATCGAGGAGCAGGACCCCGAGACGGCCGACATGCCGATCGTGCGTGAGCGGCAGGACGACGTCGAACTGAATTGTGTGATGTCCAATAGTTTTGGCTTTGGCGGAACGAATGCGTGCCTTGTATTCAAACGATACCAAAGTTGATGAATGGCAGACTGTTTATTGCGTGCATTCGGCTCTAAGACAACGCGTCATGCGCGTTCGCAAGTCATAACGCGGGGATGGCGCGCACTGTGTGTTCCGGTATAGGGCGCAGAAACCCTGCCGGTGAACGAGACAACAACATGAGGGTGAAGCCGTGGACCGCTTCGACGCAAACGGGCCGCGCTCCGGAGCCAGCCACGCGCAGGTGAGACAATGACGGGGACTGACATAACCAAGCCTGGGCCGCTGATGGCGGGCAAACGCGGCCTCATCATGGGCGTCGCCAATGAACGATCGATCGCCTATGGCATCGCCCGGGTGTTGGCTGGTCAAGGCGCTGAACTGGCCTTCACCTATCAAGGCGAGGCGTTCGGCCGCCGCGCGGTGCCGCTGGCCGAAGCACTGGGCGGCAAGATCATCGTGCCCTGCGACGTAATGGACATCGCCTCTGTAGATCGCGTGTTCGAGACGCTGAAGGCCGAATGGGGAACGATCGACTTTCTGGTCCATGCGCTGGCCTTCTCGGATCGCAACGAGCTGAAAGGTCGCTACGCCGACACCAGCCGGGAGAACTTCATCAACACGATGGTGATCTCCTGCTTCTCCTTCACCGAGGTCGCCAAGCGCGCGTCCGACTTGATGCCAAGCGGCGGCGCGATGCTGACGCTGACCTATGCCGGTGCAACGCGCGTGGTCCCGCGCTACAATGTCATGGGCGTCGCCAAAGCCGCACTGGAAGCGTCGGTGCGCTATCTGGCAGCTGATCTGGGTGAGCAGAATGTCCGGGTAAACGCGCTGTCTGCCGGGCCGATGCGTACACTTGCCGGCGCGGGTATCTCCGATGCGCGGGTGCTGTTCAACTATCAGAAGATGCACGCGCCGCTGGGCCGCACGCCGACGCTGGACGAGGTTGGCGGCGCGGCGCTTTATCTGCTGTCCGACATGTCCACGGCGGTGACAGGCGAGGTGCACTTCGTCGATTCCGGCTACAGCATCATTTCCATGCCGCAGCCAGAGCGCATCCAAGAGACCGGGGAAGGCACCGCCCCAGAAAACGGCAATCCCAATGGTGACACAGGCAAGCCATCCCGCGCCGCGGAATGAAATGGTCGCTAGGGAGCCTTGGCATCCGCAACTCATCTTGGCCGACAAGAGCGCGATATGCGCCAGCGTTATCGCTGAACTTCCTGAATGGTTCGCGCGCCCAGAGGCGAATCGCCTTTATGCCGAAATGGCTGCTCAACTTGATATGCTCGGCTGTTACGCAGGCGATGAGGTTGCCGGTTTCGCCAGTCTGAACGAGCACTTTGATACAACAGGCGAGATCTATCTGCTCGGCGCGCGGCCACGCTGGCACGGCACAGGGCTGGGTCGCGCGCTGGTCGGCGCGGCGGAAGTGTGGGCGCGGGCGCGGGGCTTGCGCTTCCTCACCGTCAAGACGCTGGGGCCGTCGCATCCTGATCCGGCTTATGAGACCTCGCGCCGCTTTTATCGCGCAATGGGCTTTCAGCCGATCGAGGAAATCCAGGACATCTGGCCGGGCAATCCGTGCCTGCTGTTGCTGAAGCCGCTTGATTGATTACGCCGCTTTGGCATGAACGCTCAGGTCGTGGATTGTCGGGTTTTCGCCGTTAAGCGGGTTGGCCGGATCCCACGGGATTCGCATGGTCTCGAAGCGCGTGCCGAGCGCATCGACGATCAGAAGCTTGCCGGCCATCGACTCGCCGATGCCGAGCAGTTCCTTCAGCACCTCCATCG
>CAYVFK010000110.1:0-6749 GCA_964450925.1 uncultured Hyphomicrobiaceae bacterium
CCCAGGCCATGGCGCTGTTCGACCCGGCCATATCGCGCATGGAGGTGCCCAAGGGTGTGTATTCGGGCGATCGTCCGGTCCCGCGTGAGACCATTGATGTGCTGAGTGTCGATGCGCTGCTGGTCGCCAATGCCGGGCTGCCTGACGAGATCGCCAACCAGATTGTGACCACGTTGTTCGAGCGCCGCCAGCAGATGGTCGAGGCCAATAGCCAGGCGGCCTTCATCTCCGCCCCGAACGACCAACAACGGCTGACCATCGGCGTGCATCCGGGTGCAGAGAGCTATTATCAGCGGGACCGGCCGCCGTTTCTCGTCGAATACGCAGAGCCGATTGGTCTTGCGGTCTCCGTTCTGGTGTTGCTTGCTTCGGGGCTGTGGCAAGCGCGCTTGTGGCTGTCCAATGCTCGCAAGAACCGCGCCGACCGTTACAATCTGGAGATCGCCGCGCTCGTCGATCAGGCTGATCAGGCGAGCACGCTCGCAGAACTGGAGGAGTTGCGCGCCAGCCTGTTCGCGATCTTTCATGAGGTCATTGCCGATCTCGACAATGACCGGATCGATGAGAATTCGCTGCAGTCGTTCTCGTTCGTCTGGGAGGTCGCCCAGTCCAGCTTGAGCCAGCGCCAGCTTGTGCTGGCCGGGCAGGGTGGCCGCGCGACGCGCCAGCCCCGCACGCGCAGGAAGAGCACCTGAACGCGTCACATCGCACGGCGGATCATCTCGTTGATGAGAAACGACATCGACAGCACCGCCCCCAGCAGCGGCACGATGCGCGGGACGGAAAAACCGCCAGAGCGATAGTCCCCCCGTCCTTTCATCCGCCAGAGCGCGAGATTGACAAACGAAAATGCGAACAGCGTGCCCGCCGCCGTGGTCTCAGCGAGTTCGCGCGTGGGCAGCATGATCGTCAGCACGACGATGACCGCCACCACGAGCACCGTGGCATTCACCGGCGTCTGCGTACGCGGATGCACCGACGAAAACCATCTGGGCAGCTGGCCCATCCGGCCCAGCCCGTAAAGGATGCGTGTCGACATCACGATCTGCGCAACAACGCCGCCGAGCGCCGCGACGATTGCGATCAAGCTGATCGCGCCGCCGGGCAAGCCAGTAATGCGCTCAAACACAAGGCTCAGCGGCGCGTTCGACGCCGCCAGCTCCGCCGTGTCGACGTAAATCACCGCCACCATCGAGATCGCCATGTAGATCACCGTCACACTGATCAGCGCCAGCATGATGGCGCGCGGCATGTTGCGCTCAGGCTGTTTCACCTCCTCGGAGATGTTGACCATATCCTCAAAGCCGATGAAGGCGAAGAAGGCGAGCAAGACGCCCGAGATCACCCCCACGGCGGCGCTCATGTCCAGCGGCGTGTAATGCGCCTGGATGCCAGCCTGAACGGCCTCGACATTGCCAAACCCGAGGGCCGCTATCAGCACGAGGCAACCGACTTCGATGACCGTGACCGTGGCGATCACGCCGACCGATAGTTCGATGCCCAGCCCGACGATCGCGCCTAGCATCAAGGCAAAGAACACCGCCAGCGCGAGCGGCGGCAGCCCGGTGAGCGATGCCGCATAGCCCGCCCCGCCCTGAACGAGCGTGGCCGAAGAGATGATGCCCGAGACACAGACCAGCAATCCAGCCAGCGTCGCCAGCGACTCGATGCCCAGGCCCGCGCGGATATAGGCTGTCTCCGCTGCGCTCACGGGGAAAGACGTGGACAACTCGGCATAAGAAGCCGCTGTCAGCGCCACCAGCATCGATGCCGTCAAATATGCAAGCGGCGTGTAAAAGCCGGCGCGTGCCGCCGTTTCGCCGATGAGCACGTAGATTCCCGCTCCTACAATCACGCCAATGCCGTAAAGCGTGAGCGGAACCAGGGTCACGGTGCGCTTGAGCTGCGCTTCGCTGCTTTGCGTGCCGGGGCTGTCCAAATCAGCGGCGTCCTTCCATCGCTTTCCTGAGCGCGTGGGGAAAAATATCGGGCAGGCCCTCGTGGCCACAGCTTCGCCCTGCGAATCAACAATTTTCTGAATCGTTCAAATTGAGTGCTGCTGATTTACTGCACGCTGAGGTTGTTTCGTTACGAATTCTCCCCGCCGCGGCCCATTTTGGGGCACGCCTTCTCTAGCAGGTTCCAACTTGATCGAGAAAGCTCTCATGCCTGATCCGGCCGTTTCGCGTCTCGCAATCCTGATGGTTACTGGTGTGCTGCTCGCCGGGTGCGCCGCGCCTGATCCCTCTGCCATGTCGCTGAGCCTCGCCAGCACCGGCGATCCCGCCAGCCGGCAATCCGCGTTCTCCCGCGTGTTCGATGCGCCCAGCGGCACCGATGACGAAACGCACAAGCTCAGTCCGCGCGTGGTGGCGCTCGGCGAGCCAGTGCCCAAGGGCGGCGGCGTGCGCAAGATCGGCCAGCCCTATGTGGCCGCTGGCGAGACGGTTGTGCCGCGTGAAGACCCCGATTACGACCGCGCCGGCATCGCATCCTGGTACGGCGAGATGTTCCACGGCCGCAAAACGGCGAACGGAGAAGTCTATGACATGGACGCGCTGACAGCCGCGCATCCCACACTTCCGCTGCCGAGCTATGTCAAGGTGACGCATCTGGGTAATGGCCGCTCGCTGGTCCTAAGGGTGAATGACCGTGGTCCCTTCGCGCGCAACCGCATCATTGATCTGTCGCGGCGCGCGGCAAAGCTCCTCGGCATCCAAAGGGCCGGGACCGGGCCGGTGCGGGTGAAATATTTGCGGCCCGCGCCGCTGGACGGCGATGATAGCTTCGAGCGGACCCATCTTGCAGCGCAGCCATGGTACCGCGAACCGCCAACCCGCCTCGGTGTGGCCGATCCTGAGCCGGACACAGCCAGACCGGACCCGCGCGACAGTTGATTTCCCACGCATCGCTGGTGTTAAGTCTTGGCCAATGCCGCGACTGCGGCAGCGGACGGGACATCAGAGTGCGGGGGAACACTGTGCGTCAATTCATCGTTGTTGTGGCTGCGATTTTGGCTGGCGTAGCGGCCAACATGGGAGATCCAGCCCGGGCTGCGTTTCAAAGCGAGGCGCCTTACGCGTTTCTGATGGATCACGAAACCGGCGCCGTGCTTTACAACAAGCGCGGTGATGAGCGGGTACCGCCGGCCAGCATGAGCAAGCTCATGACGCTTGCCGTGGTGTTCAAGGCGCTGAAGGAAGGCCGGCTCAGTCTGGAAGATGAGTTCGTGGTCAGCGAGAACGCCTGGCGAACCGGCGGCGCACCCTCTGGCACTTCAGCTATGTTTGCCCCGATCAATTCGTCGGTGACCGTCGAGGAACTCGTGCGCGGCGTGGTGGTGCAGTCCGGCAACGACGCCAGCATCGTGCTCGCCGAAGGGCTGGGCGGTTCAGAGGCTGGCTTCGCGCGTCTGATGAACGCATATGCCGCCGACATCGGCCTGACAAATTCCAACTTCGTCAATTCCACCGGGCTGCCCGATCCGGACCACTACATGTCGCCGCGCGATCTCGCGGATCTGTCGAGTCATGTGATCCGGGAATACCCCGAGTATTACGGTTATTTCGCCGAGAAGGAGTTCAAGTATCGTCGCCACCGCTTCTTCAACCGCAACCGGCTGGTGCGCAGTGACCAGGCCGACGGGTTGAAGACCGGCTACACCAGCGAAGCGGGGTATGGCGTCGTCGCTTCGGCCGAGGCCGATGGCCGGCGCATGATCGCCGTTGTTAGCGGCCTCGAGACCAGCAGCGCCCGGCGCAATGAAGCGGTGCGGCTTCTCAACTGGGGCCTACGAAGCTTCAGGGAGTTCAAGCTGTTCGACGCGGGCGAGATCGTTGGTACGGCGCGGGTCTGGGGCGGTGAAAGCCGGTTTATCGACCTCTCGGGTAGGGGCGATGTGACCATACTGCTGCCGCGCGCCACCGAGCGCGAGCGCATCTCGGCCGAAATCGCCTATGTCGGGCCGCTCTATCCGCCGATTGCGCAAGGTGAGAGAGTGGCGGAGATCCGCGTCACCACTGACGAGGGCGTCAGCAATAGCGCGCCGCTCTATGCCGCGGAAGATGTGGCCAAGGGCGGGGTGATCGCACGCGGGTTCGACACCATCCTGATGCTGGCTTTCGGCTGGCTTTTGTAAATGCATGGCGACGGCGCGCCGCGCCGGAGCATGGGCGCCACGGGATAAAGCGGCTTTGGCAACAGGCAAATTCATCACGCTGGAGGGCGGCGAAGGCGCCGGGAAATCGACCCAGGCTAAGCGCCTGCGCGACCGACTGGAGGCCTGCGGCCACACCATTGTGCTGACGCGCGAACCCGGGGGCTCCCCCCGCGCCGAGCAAATCCGCGAGCTGCTGTTGTCGGGCAAGATCGAGCAGTTCGGCGGGATGGCCGAGGCAGCGCTATTTTATGCCGCGCGCCATTCTCATCTGGAAATCACGATCCGACCGGCGCTGGAAGCGGGAAAATGGGTGGTCTGCGACCGCTTTTCGGACTCCACGCGTGCGTATCAGGGCGCTGGCGGCGAGGTTCCGCTGTCGATGCTGGAGGCGCTCGAGCGGACCATTGTCTGGCCAACCCGCCCGGACCTCACGCTGATCCTCGACATGCCGCCGGAGCAGGCGCTGGAGCGGCTTGCGGGCATCGAGAAGGATCGATATGAGAAAATGCCTTTGGCTTTTCACCAGAACCTGAGATCGGAATTCCTCAATATCGCGCAGTGCGAGCCGTGGCGCTGCGCCGTCATCGACGCATCTGCCGATCCCGACACAGTGGAAGCCGCGATCTGGAAGGTCGCGGACGAGCGGCTGAACCCCTAAAGGATGGCAAGAGCCGCGCGACAAACCTCCGACACGCCGCCGCCCGAAGCCGATCGGCTGGGTGACTGGCCGCATCCGCGCGAGACCGCCGGCGTCGTCGGGCACGCCGGAGCGCGTACGAAGCTTCGCGACCGGTTCGAAAACGGGCGCATCGCCCACGGCTGGATCGTCGCAGGCCCTCCTGGCATCGGGAAGGCGACGCTTGTTTATGACTTCGCCGCCGAAGTTCTGGCGAAAGATGTCGAGACGGTGGGTGAAGCGCGGCGGCTGATCGTGGCGCAGGCGCACCCGCGGCTCATGGTCATGCGCCGCACGCTCAATCCGCAGACGAAGAAATTGCGCACGCAAATTGCAGTCGAAGATGTGCGCCGGCTCAAGGCTTTCCTCGGGACGACGGCAGGGGCTGGCTGGCGCGTCGTGATCGTGGACAGCGCAGATGACTTCAACATCAGTTCCGCTAACGCACTGCTGAAATCGCTGGAGGAGCCTCCAGCGCGAACGCTGTTCTTCCTTATCGCTACAAGCGCGGGCCGCCTGCTGCCAACCATCGCCTCGCGGTGTGAGAGGCTGCGATTGCGCCCGCTAAGCGCTGAAGAAACGCGCGAGGCCGTCGAATCGGCGTGCGCGGCAGCGGCTGTCGACCTGCCGGAGCCAGCCGAATTGGTGCGGATTATTGCCGCCGCAAATGGCCGACCGCGGCGCGCGCTTGAATTGATTTCGGGTGGCGGCGCGGAGGTTTATGCGCTGATCCGGCAGATCTTCGAGCGGTTGCCGCATCTCAACGACGCCGACGTGTTCCGCTTGATCGACGCTGCGAGTGCCAGCAAATCCGGTTTCGGATTTGATCTGATTTTCGATCTGGTCGAGGAGACGCTTGCCGCCGCAATCCGCAGCGCCGCGCAGTCGCCCGGTAGCTCCGGCGTGTTTGATTCGCGCAGCCTTGCGCGATGGATAGAGGTGTGGGACACAGGAAAGCGTCTGCGCGCGGAGGCTGAGGCGCTCAATCTCGACCGCGGTGCGGCGCTGACGCGGCTGTTCACCGAGATCGAAAACGCTGCGCAACTGGCCCGGCGTGTTCATCCGTCGTGAAGCGCGGGGGCGCCACAAATGCATGTAACCCGAAGCGGAACGATACGCAGATGACAAGCAAGCCCGCTTATTATCTCACCACGGCAATATCCTACCCCAATGGCGCGCCGCATATCGGCCACGCCTATGAGGCGATCGCGACCGATGCGTTGGCACGGTTTCGCCGGCTCGCCGGTCATGACGTGTTCTTTCTGACCGGCGTGGACGAGCACGGGCTGAAGATGAAGCAGACGGCGCAGAAGGAGGGCCTGACCCCGCGCGAACTGGGCGATCGCAATACGCTGCAATTCCAGGAGATGTGCGAGGCGCTAAATGTGTCCAACGATGACTTCATCCGCACGACCGAGACGCGCCATCACGAGGCGGTTGCCGCCATCTGGAAGCGCATGGCAGAGCGGGGCGACATCTATCTCGACGCCTATGCAGGCTGGTATTCGGTTCGTGACGAGGCTTTCTACGCCGAGAGCGAAACACAGGTCGGCGAGGACGGCGTGCGTCGCGGCCCGACAGGTACGCCGGTGGAATGGACTGAGGAGCAGACTTACTTCTTCCGGCTGTCGAAATATGGGCCAGACCTGCTGAAGCATTATGCCGGGAATCCGGATTTCATCCTGCCCCCTGAGCGCCGCAACGAGGTTGTGAGCTTCGTCGAAGGCGGGCTGATGGACCTGTCGATCTCGCGCACCACGCTGGACTGGGGCATCCCGGTGCCAGATGCGCCGGGGCATGTGATTTACGTCTGGGTGGATGCGCTGACGAACTATCTGACTGGCGTGGGTTACCCAGACACCAACAGCAAGAGCTACAAGCGCTACTGGCCGGCGAACCTGCATGTCATCGGTA
>CAYVFK010000111.1:0-6700 GCA_964450925.1 uncultured Hyphomicrobiaceae bacterium
GGGTGCGCGCAAGTCAGGGCTTTTTCACAATCGAGCGGACCTGCCCGGCGTGTCATGGCGCTGGCGAAGTCGTTGAAAACCCCTGCACCGATTGCGGCGGCACCGGGCGGCAGACACGCGATCGCACGCTGTCCGTCGAAATCCCGCCCGGCGTGGAAGATGGCACGCGCATCCGCCTTGCCGGCGAGGGCGAAGCGGGCCTGCGCGGCGGACCGCCTGGCGATCTTTACATTTTCCTGTCGATCGAGCCGCATGAATTGTTTCAGCGCGACGGCGCGGATCTCTTCTGCCGGGTGCCGATCCAGATGACGACGGCAGCGCTTGGCGGCCAGATTGAGGTACCGACCATCAGCGGCGAGAGCAAGACCGTCCGCATCCCCGAAGGCACGCAGTCCGGCCACGAGTTCCGCGTACACGGGGAGGGCATGCCGGTGCTGCGCTCCAAGGCAGCGGGCGATCTGTATGTGCAGGTGGATGTGGAGACTCCGAAGAATCTGACGCGCAAGCAGAAAGAGCTGCTGCGTGAATTTGCCAAAGGCTCGACCCAAAAGACCAGCCCGGAGGCGAGCGGATTTCTCTCGCGCGTTAAGGCATTTTGGGAGCGGGTCGGCGACACCGGCTAGCGCGGCCCGAGGGCGCGATCATGTACACACCAGAGACCAGTGACGCAGCGCAAGCGCGCGTCAAGGCGGCGAATCGCATTTTCGTGGCGCTGGACCTGCCTTCAGTGGACGTTGCACGGGCGCTGGTCGAGCAGCTCAGCCCACCGGTGACCAGCTTCAAGATTGGGCTGGAACTGATCTACGCAGGCGGCATCGATCTCGCGCGGGACCTGGCGGCCGATGGCCACGATATTTTCCTCGATGCGAAACTGCTCGACATCGGCAATACCATTGAGCGCGCGACTGCCCAGATCGCCGCGCTTGGCGCGCGCTACCTCACTGTCCACGCGAGCGATGCCAAGACGCTGTCAGCGGCGGTTCGCGGGCGCGGAGACAGCCACCTGCGCCTTTTGGGCGTGACCGTAATGACCAATCTCGACTTCCGCGACCTGAGCGAGCAGGGCGTGACCCGTCCGCCGCGCGAGATGGTGATTCACCGCGCGCGCCTCGCCCTTGAGGCTGGGCTGGACGGCGTGATCGCCGCGGCGCACGAAGCCACTGCGCTGCGCGAAACATTCGGCGACCGGCTAGAAATCGTCACGCCCGGGATTCGCCCGGCCGGCGCGCAAGCTGACGATCAGGCCCGCACCGCAACACCAACCGAGGCCATCGCCGCCGGCGCAGACAAGCTCGTCATCGGCCGCCCGATCACCGCTGCCGTTGATGCGCCCGGTGCAGCGTGTGCGATCATCGACGAGATCGCACTGGCGCTGTCCCGATAAACTCAAGCCGCTCCCCCTCGCCGCGTACGCCGCGCCAACACGTTGAACACCTCAACCAGCGCCGCAAAGCCCATGGCGAAGTAGACATACCCGCGGGGGACATGGAATCCGAGGCCATCAGCCACCAGCAGCGCCCCGATCAGGATCAGGAACGCCAACGCCAGCATCTTGGTCGTTGGATGACGCTTGATGAACGCAGTCGCTGGTTCCGAGGCGATGAACATGACGGCAATGGCGATCGTCACGGCGGCAATCATCACGCCGATAAACTCGGTCATGCCGATCGCCGTGATGATGGAATCCACCGAGAACACCATGTCGATCACCGCAATCTGGGCGATGACTGCGTAAAAGCTGGCATAGCTCTTGGCGCCGCCTTCGCCTTTGCGCCCCTCGATCTCCGCGTGAATTTCCAGCGTCGCCTTGGCCAGCAAAAACAGACCTCCACCCAAGAGAATGATGTCTCGCCAGGAAAACCCCTGACCAAAAACATAGAATTCCGGTTCTTGAAGCGCGATGAGGGCGGTCAGGCCAAACAACAGCATGATGCGGAAGATGAGCGCCATGCCCAGCCCAATCGCGCGCGCGCGAGCCTGCTGGTCCTCCGGCAAACGCGACGCCAGCACCGAGATGAACACCAGATTGTCGATGCCGAGCACGATCTCCATTGCGGTGAGTGTCAAAAAGGCAGCCCAAACATCGGGGTTACTGAGAAATTCAAACATTGAATAAACCTTTGCCGGATTGGCGGTGGAGATGTTTCGCGCGCCGGGTCGAACTGCGCTCTAGGGCCATTTTCGTTCCGGCTGAACCGGAAAGTGCCTCTCATCATCTGATTTGACGCGCATTTTTATCCGAAAAACAATTCCTACTTTTCGGAAAGCGCTTCAATGCGTTTCCTTAAAGGCAGCAAGCCCAGCCGAACGGCTCAGGCTCAGTGCGATGTAATAAAGTGCCGCTGCCACAAAGATGATCTGTGTCGCCAGATCACCCGGAAATCCGCGAACGAGCGCCGTAATGGCCGCAACCGACCACACACCTGTCACGCCGAGCGTCAGCCAGCGATAAGAGCGCACCCGCACCGGATGGCTCCATTTGAGCGGCACAAATGTCAGCACGGCCAGTAGCGCGACCCCCGTCAAAACCAATTCCGGCGCTGGCTCCAGCACGAACGCGTAGAGCGCGAACAGGTTCCACAGCGCCGGAAAGCCAACGAAATAGCCGTCGTTGGTCTTGCTCTGCGTGTCGGCGAAATGAAACAGCGAGGTAAGCATGATCGCGCCGGCGGCGATCCCCGCCGTGCCTGCGGGCACCAATTCTGCGGTGTAGAGCATGAAGGCAGGGACGATCACATAGGTCAGATAGTCGATGACAAGGTCGAGGCTCTCACCGCAGATGCGTGGCAGGGTCTGCTTGACGTAGAAATACCGCGCGAGCGGCCCGTCCAGCCCATCCACCAGCAGCGCAGCGCCAAGCAAGAGAAACGCCGTTTCGTAAGCTCCGCGCGCCGTCTCAGTCAGCGCGAAGAAGCCGAAAACCGCGCCTGTCGCCGTGAGGATGTGAACCGCAGCGGCCGCCCAGATGCTGCGTTGTTCCATTCGCCCTGCTCCTGTCCAGCGCACCGCGCTGGTGTGGTCATGTCGGCTCGCCCCGCTCCTGCCTCAGGCGCTGCTCCTCATACTGAATGAACCAGCCGATCATTTGACGCCATAGCGCCTCCGCCAGTTCAGGCGGCAAGCCGCGCTCGCGGGCGCGCGCTTCGACCTTATCGATGACCTCCTGGATACGCCAGGGCACTGTCGCGTCTTCGGGCCGCGATTTCAGCTGCCAGGCGCGGTCGACATAGCCGAAGCGTTCGGCGATGAGGTCCACGAGGGCATTGTCGATCCTGTCGATCTCCGCACGCACCTGCTCCATGTCCTTGCAGTCTTCCGGCCGTGTCGCGCTCATCGGCGTTGCCCCCATCTGCGCTTCGCCATGCTCGGCCCGCCAGCGCGGATCACGCTTTCACCGAGGACCACCAATTGCGTGGCTCGGGCAAGGCCCCAGCCGCATCCTCAATGACTTGACCGGCGCGCAGCATGGTCGCCTCATCGTAAGGCCGCCCGATGAGTTGCA
This sequence comes from uncultured Hyphomicrobiaceae bacterium, assembly GCA_964450925.1. GTDB lineage: Bacteria > Pseudomonadota > Alphaproteobacteria > Rhizobiales > Rhodomicrobiaceae > Dichotomicrobium. The sequence goes on from CAYVFK010000111.1 coordinate 3,503, forward strand.
GCCCAAGCGGCAGCCGATCGTCGGTCAGGCCGGCGGGCACTGACAGCCCCGGCAGCCCTGCCATGTTAATCGGCACCGTGAAGATATCGTTCAGATACATCTCCAGCGGATCCTGCTTTTCCTTGATGCCGAAGGCCGGCCCGGGCGTCGTCGGGGTCAGCAGCACGTCAACGTCCGAAAACACCGTATCGAAATCCTGCTTGATAAGTGTGCGCACTTTCTGCGCCTTCAAATAGTAGGCGTCATAATAGCCTGCCGACAGAACGTATGTACCGATCAGGATGCGACGCTTCACCTCCGCGCCGAGCCCTTCTGCGCGTGTGCGCTCATACATATCGAGTAGGTCTTTACCGTCAACGCGCAGGCCGTAGCGCACGCCGTCATAGCGCGCGAGGTTCGAGGAGGCCTCTGCGGGCGCGATGATGTAATAAGCGGGCAGCGCGTACCGCGTATGCGGCAGGCTGACCTGCTTGATCTCGGCGCCTGCATCGCGGAACCATTCGATGCCTCGCTCCCACAGCGCCAGCATCTCGTCGGACATGCCATCTATGCGGTATTCGTTCGGAATGCCGACCTTCATGCCCTTGACCGACTCGCTGAGCGCAGCCTCGAAATCCGGCACGTCCATCGGCGCGCTGGTCGAGTCTTTCGGGTCGTGCCCGCAAATCTCTCGCAGCAGAATGGCGCTGTCCTTGATAGTGCGGGTTATCACGCCGGCCTGATCGAGCGAGGATGCGAAAGCGACCATGCCCCAGCGTGAGCATCGCCCATAGGTTGGCTTCACGCCGACAGTGCCGGTGAGCGCGGCAGGTTGACGGATCGATCCGCCGGTGTCCGATGCCGTGGCCCCGAGGCACAGACGCGCCGCCACCGCTGTGGCCGAGCCGCCGGAGGAGCCACCGGGGACCAGTTTCTTGCGCTTGCCCTTGGCGCGCCAGGGATTGACGCATGGTCCACGCGCGCTGGTCTCGTTGGATGATCCCATCGCGAACTCGTCCATATTGAGCTTGCCGAGCATCACCGCGCCGGCATCCCAGAGCTTCTGCGTGACGGTGGATTCGTAGGCCGGTTCAAAGCCATCGAGAATTTTGGAGCAGGCGGTCGAGTTCACATCGCGCGTGCAGAACAAGTCCTTTATGCCGAGGGGCAAGCCTTCCAGCGGGCCGCCCTCCCCGCGCGCGATCCGCGCGTCGGACTCCGCAGCCATGGCAAGCGCCTTTTCCAGCGTGACCTCGATAAACGCGTTGAGTTGCTCATTGCTGGCCGCAATGTTCTCTAAATGCGCGCGCGTCAGGTCGACCGAACTCAGCGTTTTGGCCTTAAGCTCGTCGCGCGCCTCGCACAGGCTCAGGTCAGTGGCGCCGCTCGTCTTTGATTTGGGCATGCCTACTCCACGACCTTGGGCACAACAAAAAAGCCGTCTTCGGTCAGCGGCGCATTGCGCAGAACATCATCCTGGCAAGCACCCGCAGTGACCTCATCTGCGCGCCAAGGCAAGCTCAGATCGCCAATCCTGGTGAGCGGCGCGACTGCTTCCGTATCAACCTCGCCGAGCTGGTCCACCCAGTCGAGGATCGCGGTGAGTTCGCGCTCCAGGTTCGCGGCTTCTGACTTGCCAATCTTTATGCGCGCCAAGCGGGCGATATGGCGCACCGTGGCCTCATCGATCTGCATTGGCTATCTAATCCGAATTATGAAAATAGCGCTTCACGCACGCCTTACGCGACCTCCCCACTGTCTTAGCGCCCTAAAAGTCAAAGCGCAACTCGGGCCGGTTTCCCTCGTCGCATGATCGCGGGATCGTTCGAAGATCATGACTGCCCGGATCTGGCTCCGCGCGTAAAGGGGCCGCCGTGACAGCGACCCCCTCCCCCGGTACACCCCGCTCAGAGTTGGTGGGATACAACTCTGCCCAAGGTGGCCGCGCCCGCCCGCTGGTAATCTAGAACGCCACATCACCGCCAATCTCGGGAACAACCACATTTTGCCCAGGCATCTCGGCCAAGAATTTCGACGGGTCGGGGTCGATGATCGGGAAAGTGCCATAGTGGATCGGCACGATGGTCCTGAAGTCGAAGTAACGCTTGCAGGCGATCGCGGCGGTCTTCGCGCCCATGGTGAACCGGTCGCCGATTGGGACAAGGCCGACCGTCGGGGCGAACACCTCGTTGATGAGCGCCATGTCAGAGAAAATCTCGGTGTCGCCCATGTGATAGACGCTCTCGCCTTCTGCACGAATGACAATGCCGCAGGCTGCACCGAGATAGACCGGCTTGCCGTCGATCATGGTGCTTGAGGAATGGAACGCTTTGACAAAGGAAATGTCGAAGCCGTCCTGCGCCAGCGTCCCGCCGGGATTGGCCGGGTCAATGTTGTCGATACCCTTCGCGTTCATGTAAAGCGCAAGCTCATAGACCGCGACCAGCTTCGCGCCTGTATTCTTGCAGATATCGAGCGCATCGCCGGTGTGATCGTCATGGCCGTGAGTGAGCACGACATGCGTGCAGCCCTGCGCCGCATCGTCCACCGAGCCGGTGAACTTGTCATTGCCCGACAGGAACGGGTCAATCAGGATCACGCTTGATCCGGTTTCGATGCGAAACGCTGAATGTCCGAGCCAGGTCAGTTTCATGATGGGCCTCCGTTCGATGATAATGCAGTTGCGTTCGTCGTCTGCGCACGCAGTATAAGGCGCATGAAAGCCGCCTCAACTGGCGATCGCGGGGGTGGGGCTCAGCCGGGGAGCGCGCGGATGTCCAGCGTTAATGCCAATGCCATGACCGTCGAAGCGTTCCACGCCGCGCTGGCTCCGGGCGCGCGGCTCATCGGGCTGGATCTGGGGACCAAGACGATTGGCGTGGCGGTGTCGGACGTTGATCGCTGCGTGGCCACCGCGCTGGAGACCATCCAGCGCACCAAGTTCCGCGATGACGCCGTGCGCATGGCCCAGATCATCGCGGATTATGGCGTCGGCGGGGTCGTCATCGGCTTGCCGCTCAACATGGACGGCTCGGAAGGCCCGCGCGCGCAGTCGTCAGGCGCCTATGCCCGCAATCTCGGCGCGGCGACGGAGCTGCCCGTCCTGCTCTGGGATGAACGGCTGTCCACTGTCGCGGCAGAGCGCGCGCTCATCGCTGCCGACACATCGCGCAAGCGCCGCGCGCAGATGATCGACAAGGTGGCGGCGGCGTATATATT
>CAYVFK010000112.1:0-1108 GCA_964450925.1 uncultured Hyphomicrobiaceae bacterium
GGGATGTGGTTCATGGTTTTCATCGCCTCGACGATCATCAGCGTCTGCCCGCGCTCAACCACGCTGCCCACCTCCACGAACGCTTCCGCGCCCGGTTCAGGCGCACGATAGGCCGTGCCCACCATTGGCGAGGTCACTGCGCCCGGGTGCGTCGCGAGGTCGGCGTCCGGATCGGCGACCGTTTGTTGCGGGTGGGAGGTATCGGCAGCGGCGTGTGCTGGCGGGCCAGGCGCTGTCACCGTCGCGCTGATATTGCGCGCCACCCGGATGCGCAGACCCTTCTGCTCGACCTCGATCTCGCTCAGTCCCGTATCGTTCAGCAGGTCGGCAAGGCCGCGGATGGTTTCTTCGTCTATCAGTCCAGACTTGGTCTTGTCATTCATCGGTTCCGATTTGCCTCGCTCTCCCCGAGGAGGACGCCATCCGCCCTCAGCCGGCGCATCATCGCCTCAAGCGCCAGATCGTAGCCTGCCGGCCCGAGGCCGCAGATCACCCCCATCGCGGCCTGCGAGACCAGCGAGCGGCGCCGAAACGGTTCACGCCTATGAATGTTCGACAGATGCACCTCGATGCAAGGAATGTTTGCGGCTGCTAACAGGGCGTCGAGGATTGCAACTGAGGTGTGCCCGTATCCTGCGGGGTTGATGATGATGCCGCAGGCGTTTGTGCGCGCTTCCTGAATCCAGTCGACCAGTTCGCCTTCGCGGTTACTTTGACGGAATTCGACCGGCAAGCCAGCCGCCGCAGCCGCCGCCTCCAGCCGGGCCGCGATGTCCCGCAGCGTTTCACGCCCGTAGATTTCCGGCTCGCGTTCACCCAAAAGATTCAGGTTGGGACCGTTCAGCACGAAAACGGGTTTGGGCATCGGGGCCTCTGTTTCCGGTGAGAATCTGCCGCGCGCCAAGGCCAAAGACGCCAGAGCCTCCTGCGAAGATGGCTCTGGGTAGCAAAAATTCCGCTGGATGGAAACAGTTTGCACCCGCGGGTGCAGCCTCGGTCGCCAAGCAGGGCAACACGCTCAGCACACGGTGCAACTTGCCCGTGTGTCGGTGATCGCTTCTTCGAGCTCTTCCTTGAGGTTCTCCGGCGCCCCTGGAATGAAGGTATC